>NZ_JAVAMR010000006.1:0-114792 GCF_030731025.1 Microbulbifer sp. 2205BS26-8
CTGCACGCCTCGCAAGCGCTTTACATGAAAGAAATTCTTCGAGAAATCAAAAGGTTGGCGCAAAAAACCCACCACTACAGCTGGCAGGGGCACGAACTATACAGCTTTCCCGCGGTACTGCGGGCATTTCCGCGCGAAACGCACCGGCAGGATTTCAGCAAGCGCCCTCGAAAGGGCTTCAGTCTGCGAGGGTAAACAGGTGATACTTCTTCTTGCCAAGGCGTACGATGAAGTAATTGTCACTCAGCGCTTTATCGGCGCTGAACAGCGCTGCCGAGTCTGCATTGCTCTCCATACCCTTTGCTTCTCCGTTGATCAGAACTGCACTGCGACCGAGAGCATCTTTCACCGGTTTGCCAGAGGGGGCCATGCCCGCATCCACTAACAGGTTAATCAGGCTTAGCCCACTAAAGTCCTTCGGCAAGGTTGAGGAAGGCAAACCGTCCAGACGCAGCTGCTCCAGATCAGCAGCCGACAAGTCGGTAATATCGCCGGAAAAGAGCGCGCGGGAAATACGCTCCGCAGCGACCAGCCCTGCTTCCCCGTGGACCAGGCGGGTTACTTCACGTGCAAGGATTCCCTGGGCCTCGGGCCTGCCACCGCGCTGGAGATCGGCGCTTTCAATGGCATCAATCTCATCGACACTCAAAAAGGTGAAGTAACGCAGGAATTTGTAGACATCCGCGTCAGCAGTATTCAGCCAAAACTGGTAAAAAGCATAGGGACTGGTGCGCTTAGCATCGAGCCAGATGGTGCCGCTCTCGGTCTTACCGAACTTGCTGCCATCTGCCTTGGTCACCAGCGGCAAGGTCAGACCAAATACCTTACCGCGGCACTGGCGACGGGTCAGGTCAACACCGCCAGTGATATTGCCCCACTGATCCGAGCCACCAATTTGCAGTGTGCAGTTGTAGCGCTGGAACAACTCGGAAAAGTCCATGGCCTGCAGCAGCATATAGGAGAACTCGGTGAAGGAGATGCCCTCGCCCTCGCGCTGGATACGCTGTTTGACCGATTCCTTGTTCACCATATTGTTGACGGAGAAATGCTTTCCCACGCTGCGCAGAAAATCGAGCACGTTCAGATCGCGGGTCCAGTCCAGGTTGTTGGCCATAATGGCGGGGTTTTCATCGCAGCCGAAGTCGATAAACCGGCAAACCTGATTTTTTAGTTTGTCCACCCAGCCGGCAACCACTTCGGGCGTATTGAGACTGCGCTCCTGTGCCTTGAAGGACGGATCACCAATCAGGCCGGTGGCACCGCCAACCAGGGCAATGGGTTTGTGCCCTGCCATCTGAAATCTCTTCAAAGTCAGTAGCGGTACTAAACTCCCTATATGCAGGGAGTCTGCAGTGGGATCGAAACCGCAGTACAGGGTTCGACTCTCCGACAAATGCTGCGTCAGTTCGCCATCGCCAGTCGCTTGATTGATCAATCCACGACGGCCCAAGTCCTCCAGCAGTGCCATGTCGACCCCAGCCATGCCTCCCCCTTCTCTTTCGGCTTGAAATTTGCGCCGCCAGCCGGCGGCAAATGCGCTGCAACATTACCGGAGTCTGCAGCAAATACAAGCGCACTGCGGCAAGAAGCCCAGGCTATAAAGGATGTTAGAGAGGAACTAAGCCATGGACGGACAGGTCAATTATCTCGTGAACCAAGGCGGTTTTTTTGCTATAAAGCCGCATCAATGTCTGTTTTTTAGACACTTGGAATACCAAACGCAGATAACAACGACCGCCGGCGCCGCCCGTTAATACCATGCAAAACCACCGCAAACCGATTCCGAACCCCCGTATTGGCGCCTTGCCCAAACATTTTCCCCGGGCACATGCACTAACCGCTGGTGTCGCTGTATTTGTGTTGGTGCTGGCCGTATTTATTCCCACACCCGAGGTAGAAGCCAGGCGCATGCCCCTGCCAGTCAAACTCTCTCCGGTCACTGGAAAAACCGGCGAGGCCCACCTCGATACCGCTCTCGCACCCCATCAGGCTGTGCCATTGGCCAGTGCCGGCACAGAAGCCCTTCAGTCACTGAGTCTGAAAATACGCAATGGCGATACCCTCTTTGATCTTTTCAAGCGCGCCAAAGTGCATGCCAGCGAGATATATTACTTGCTCGGCAGCGGCAGGGAAGCCAAGCAATTGGCCCGCCTGGCTCCGGGGGAAGAACTCACCTTTTTGCTGAATCCAGAGGGACAGTTACAACGTCTTGAGCTGCGCAAGGACCGGCTGAGTCAAGTCAGGTTTACCCGCACAACGGGAAACACATTTAAACACACCCTGGTACAGCGCGAGCCGGACAGCCACCCGGCCTATCGCCACGGTGAGATTAGCAGCTCACTATTTGTCGCGGGGAGCGAGGCGGGACTGAGCGACAGCCTGATCATGGAAATGGCAGACGTTTTCAGTTCCGATATCGACTTCGCGCTGGATATTCGCAAGGGCGACAGCTTTAGCGTTATGTTTGAAGAAAAATTTTTCGATGGGGAGAAAATTGGCAACGGGCCCATTCTGGCAGTCAGTTTTACCAATCAGGGCAGGACCTATAGCGCTGTGCGCTACGTCGACAATAAGGGCGACGCCAACTACTTTACGCCGGAAGGCAAGAGTATGCGCAAGGCCTTTATCCGCACTCCATTGGATATTGTCCGTATCAGTTCTCACTTTAACCCCCGGCGCCTACATCCTGTGTTCAAATCCCGCCGCCCTCACAACGGCACCGACTATGCCGCACCCCGCGGCACGCCAGTCTATGCCACCGGCGATGGCCGCGTCGTCGCCTCCAGTTACAGCAAGGCCAATGGGAACTATATATTCATCCAGCACGGTGAGCGCTATGTTACCCGCTACCTGCACCTGACCAAACGCAAGGTGAAAAAAGGCCAGCGCGTACAACAGCGCCAGGTGATTGGCACCGTGGGTTCCACCGGCTATGCAACCGGGCCACACCTGCACTACGAATTCCTGGTGGGTGGCAGGCATCGCAACCCGGCCACCATAGTGCGCAAACTCCCGAAAGCGAAATCGGTGCCGACCTCTGAAATGACCCGCTTTAAGAACCAGACCCAGCCATTACTGGCAAAACTGGCCAGTTACCAGGGACCGGCACTGGCCAAACTCGACGAGAACAACCCATAAAGTGGCAACCGATATGCCCAGTCTTTTTATCGGCCTGATGTCCGGTACCAGCGTCGACTCGATTGACGCGGTACTGGTTGATTTCGGCGATGAAGACAAGATGAAGCCGAGAATTCTGGCAGCCATAGGACACCCCATTCACGCCGCCCTTCGCGATGCTATATTGGCCCTGTGTGCGCCTGGTCCCTCCGAACTGGACCGCGCCGGGCAACTCGACCGCCAATTGGGCCAGATCTTCGCTGAGGCCGCGAATCTGTTACTGGCGCGTGCCGGCGTTGAGGCCAATGCCGTGACCGCGATCGGCAGCCATGGGCAGACTGTGCGGCACCGCCCTCCGGGCACCGTCACCTCGCCCTTTACCCTGCAGTTGGGTGACCCCAACACCATCGCAGCCCTGACCGGTATCAGTACAGTGGCAGACTTCCGTCGCCGCGATATGGCCCTCGGTGGCCAGGGCGCGCCACTGATGTCCGCATTTCACCGCGCTGTTTTTAGTACCGGGACCAATCGTGCCGTCGTGAATATCGGCGGCATCGCCAATATTACCGAATTGGCAACAAACGGCAGTGTGTACGGGTACGATACGGGTCCCGGCAACGCACTGCTGGATTACTGGGTGGGTTTGCACAGAGATCAACCGTTTGACCGGGACGGGGCCTGGGCCGCCAGTGGCCGCGCCAATCCGGAGTTGCTCAACCGCCTGATGTCCACCCCCTACTTTGCCGCTGAGCCACCCAAAAGCACCGGCCGCGAGACCTTCAATGCCAGTTGGCTTGAGCAGGCCCTGGCGGGCCTGGAGCTGACGCCTGCAGACGTGCAGGCAACCCTTTCGGAAGTTACGGCAGCCAGCATTGCCGAGGCGGTACACTTGTTTGCGGACGGTGGAGAGCTACTGGTCTGTGGCGGTGGTGCCAAGAACAAAAACCTGCTGTCCCGCCTGCAACGGAGACTGCCTACCTGGTCAATTTCCAACACGAATACCTACGGAATTGATGCTGACTGGCTGGAAGCCGTGGGGTTTGCCTGGCTGGCCCGGCAGACACTGCTCGGCCTGCCAGGTAATTGCCCCGGCGTCACTGGAGCGCGTAAAGAAGCCGTTTTGGGAGCAATCTACCCGCCCTGAGGGCAGATACAAATCCAACCGGCCTTATATGGAGAAGGAGGAGCCACAACCACAGGTTGAGGAAGCATTGGGGTTTTGCACAACGAATCGAGAACCGGACAGGCCCTCTTCATAGTCGACATTGGCGCCCACCAGATAGGGATAGCTCATGGCGTCAACCAAGACCTGTATGCCATCCTTTTCAATAACGGCATCATCCTCAGCAACCAGTTCGTCAAAAGAGAAGCCGTATTGGAATCCTGAGCAGCCGCCACCGGTGACGAATACCCTGAGCTTCAGATCTGGGTTGCCCTCCTCTTCCAGCAGGCTCTTTACCTTGGCCACAGCACTATCTGTAACCACCAGCGGTACGGGAGAAAAGGATACAGCTTCTGACATAAGTCTCTCTCACCTCATCAGGACCATCCCGGCCAGCATAAAGCCAGACAGAACGCGGTCCGGGGGCCCATCATGCTTAAACCCAGGAAATCAGTCAAGTAATGGACAAGTGCCCCCTGATAGCACTGGAATAGCGCGCGTCCCCGGTACAGAGACTGGCCTAGGAGACTTCAATCACGGTCTCGTCTTCCGTGTAGCCAATCCTTTGGGGCTCACCGGCAGAGCTGACATCCACGTTGGAGACCAGGGCACCATTCACCTGTGCCCCCTTGACCATCTCTATCAATTTATAGTGTACATTGCCCTCCACCATAGCTTTGGCGGCTAGCTCCAGATGGCGCGCGGCATACACATCGCCATGTACATGGCCATTGATCACCACCTGCGGCACGCGGATCTCCCCTTCAATAATACCGCCCTCAACAATTTGCAGGCGCGCCTCACTGTCGCTGTTAGCGCTGACATTGCCTTTCACCTTGCCTTCGATGACCAGGTTTCCGCGAAAATGGATATTGCCGGACACTTCGGTCTGACGTGCAATCAGGGTGGTGTGGTTACTACCGTTACTGGCCATAGTGGTTTGTTTCTCTTTTTTTCTCAACATATTATCCAAAACCTCATGCCTGCGGCATCGTTGCTAGCTTTTCTGAACCAGCCAACCATAGCGCTGTTCAATATTGAACCCTTTGCGCCCGGTGGATTTGAGCAACAACTCCACACCCTCGGGGACAAACCCCTCCGGTAAGCGCAGCTCGCCCTCGATATTCTGGAAATACTTGAAACGCAACGCAATGGATTCGCTCTCCACCTGCTCGGATAACGCTTTCAAGGGATAGCGCTTCACCTGCCCATCCTCGCGCCCAACCACAGTAACAGTGGCTGAGCCCCTGACCACATTGCGCCGCGCCGCTGACTGCTGCACCTGTAATTTGTACTGATACATTCTTGCATCGGCGGTTTGCGAAAGGATAAAGCGGCCAATAGAAACGCCCTCGCCGCCATCCGCCGGCGCCATAACGCCCCGGTAAAAAGAAATCTCCTGCTTCAACTCGGCAATCTGATTTTCTTTTTGCACCAGTTCAGCGCGCACAGCCTCGCTGGCCTTGTCACCAATCGCCAGGGATTGCTCAGCGGTTGTCGCGCGCATACGCAGGGTTTCATTTTCGCCCTTAAGGGCCGCCAGATGCTCCAGAACCTTAGTGTGCTGCACAGTCTTTTCATCCAGACTCTTACGCAATTGGTACTGCCCGGTAAAATAGGAGCCGGCAGCCGTGGCCAAAACCAGCAGAGTGACACCAACTGTGGCGAAAACACCAGAAAAGGGCTTATGGGGCACCACCTTCATGCGGTACTGCTTGCTGCCTTTAACTTTGAGCTCCATAAAGTCCGTTGCGTTTTATTCGGGTTTTATCGATTGTCGTGGGTGTCCCGATTCTAAGGCAGTACCGCCGGACTCTCCAAGCCCAAGGTCTCACTCAGGCCAAACATAATATTCATATTCTGTACCGCCTGAGCCGAAGCGCCCTTGGCGAGGTTGTCGATGACCGACATGACCAGCAGCGTGCCCCGCCCCTGTGGCTGCACCACAGAGAGGCGACACAGATTGGTGCCTCTCACACTGCGTGTCTCCGGGTGACTGCCGGGGGGCAGTACATCTACAAACGGCTCATCCCTATAGCGGTTTTCATACAGCGCCTGAAGCTCGGCAGCTGACAGATGGCCCCTGGCTTTTGCCAGCAAAGTGGCGTGGATACCCCTGACCATCGGCAACAGATGCGGCACGAAAGTAACTTGAGCAGGGGTGGCTCCCGGAGGCTGGACTCGGCTCAGGCCCTGTTCTATTTCCGGCAGGTGCCGGTGACCGGAGGCGGAGTAGGCGCGAAAATTATCGCTGTTTTCGGCCAGAATCAAGCCCGTTTTGCCTTGACGTCCGGCACCACTGGCACCACTGGCGGCGCTGGCTACCAGCCCTTCGGGCTCCACTATATCCGCCTCCAACAGGGGAATCCAACCCAGTTGAATCGCAGTGGGGTAACAACCGGGACAGGCAATCAGCTGGGCCCCCGCAATCTCGGCGCGATTGACTTCAGGCAACCCGTAGACGGCCTCCTGAGCCAGTGCCGGCGCCCCATGCACCTGGCCATACCAGCGTTCCCAGGTGGGAATATCCCGCAGGCGAAAGTCCGCGGAGAGATCGATTACCCTGATACCCCGCTCGAGCAGAGGCGGGACCTGGGCCTGGGCAGCACCGTGCGGGGTAGCGAAGAACACCACGTCACAGTCGGCCAAGCGGTCGATATGCGGTTCGCAGAAAGCCAGCTCACAGTGGCGGCGCAGACTGGGAAAAAGCTCCGCCACACGGATATCTTTCCGGGAGCGGGAAGTGATGGCGGTGACTTCAGCCTGTGGATGCACCGCCAAAAGCCTCAATAATTCCAGCCCCGTATAGCCGGTGCCACCGACAATTGCTACCTTGATCACCTTGCTAGAATCTCCCGGCAAATCCACCAACTGGGGCAATAATCATAAAACCAGCAGAGCACTTTATCACAAGCACCAGCATTTGAAGGATCGGCGGTGTCACAGCGTCCAAGGAAATTACTCAAGAATACGCTAGCCCGGTGTTTGCCCCGGAAAAACACGCTCGAGCATGTGCGTTTACGGCTTTCCGCGAGAGAGGCCCTGATACCACTGGCAGGTATGGGACTGCTTATCGGTATCCTGGCCGGCGGCGTGACCATTCTGTTCCGGCTGGCGATGGAGTGGCCCACCACATTTTTTTTATCGGTGCCACAGAATTATGAATCCCTCTCGCCCCTATGGCGGTTTATTCTGCCGGTACTGGGGGCTTTGGTGATTGGCTTTATCTACTTGCCACTGAGCCCCAAACACTACGACGTCGGCGTGGTACATGTGCTTGACCGGCTCTACAACCACCAGGGGAAAATGCCGGTACAAAATGCACTCCTGCAGTTTTTTGCCGGTGCCATCATCCTGATCAGCGGCCATTCGGTGGGGCGCGAAGGCCCCGCAGTGCATCTCGGCGCGGCCAGCAGCAGTGGCTTGGCGCGCATCCTTCACCTACCCAATAACGCCGCACGCAGCCTGCTGGGCTGTGGGGTGGCCGCGGCCATCGCCGCGTCATTTAACACTCCACTGGCCGGTGTGGTGTTCGCCATGGAGGTGGTTATGCTGGAATATTCTGTGGCGGGATTTCTACCGGTCATGCTGGCGGCGGTGGCCGGCAGCACACTTACCCAGCTCACCTTCGGGCGCGAGCCGGATTTCAATGTACCAGCAATCCAGCTTAACTCCCTGGCGGAGCTGCCCATTCTGGTTGTCTGTGCCCTGGCCATCGGTACGCTGGCGGCCCTATTTATTTGGGCCCATCGCAGCCTTGCGCGCCAGCAATACCGCTCACCACTGCTGCGCTTTCTGATGGTGGGCCTGGTGACCGGCACCATTGGCATTTGGGTGCCGGAAATTCTCGGCGGCGGTTACGACACCCTGCAAATGGCAATGCTCGGCGAACTCGGTATCGCCACCCTGGCTGTGGTGGTCGCGGCCAAGTTGGTAGCCACGGCCCTGGGCTCTGGCCTGGGCATTCCCGGCGGGGTGATCGGGCCCAGCCTGATTCTCGGCGCCTGTCTGGGGGGCATCGCCGGCGGGCTCGCCAATCTGTGGCTGGGCCAGCACGCTGCCAGCCCCGGTTTCTATGCCATGGTGGGAATGGCGGCGATGATGGCTGCCATGCTGAATGCGCCACTGGCGGCGTTGCTGGCGATACTCGAGCTGACCTACAATCCCAATATCCTGTTTCCCGGAATGATGATGATCGTAGTGGCCACAGTGGTGAGCAGACAGCTGTTCTCCACTCAGGGTATCTACCAGGAGACACTGCGGGCATTGAACAGGGCCGGCACCCCCAGCTGGCGCCAGCAGATGCTCAGCGGTGTCGGCGTCGCCAGTGAAATGGACCGGCACTTCATCGTAACGCCACAAATCATCACCCTGGCACAAGCCAGGGAATACATCGCCCAGCACCCCCAGTGGATCCTCATTGACCTACCCGATGAACCCTCGCCACAGTTACTGCGCGCCGCTGACCTCGCTACGTTCCTGCAGGGCGACGCAAAAGGTGAAATCCCGGCAACCGCTGCTGCAAAAGAGACGGGGATTGCCAAAGCGCCACCGCGGATCGATCTGCTGAAAATACCCGGTGAGCGCAAACAATTGGCGGAGTTGAATTGGTACGCCACTTTACTGGAGGCCCAACAAAAGCTGGAGAGCACCGGCGCTGACGCCCTGTACATCAGCCGCTACCAGAGCGGTCCGCTGGACAATCGCATCGCAGGTATTATTCTGCCGGTGCAAATTGATAGTTTTTACCGCAAATAAGCAGAGTCCGATTTCATTTTCGAGGGGGTATCCAATGCTGTGGGTCAAGGCTTTTCACATTATCGCCATGGTGAGCTGGTTTGCGGCACTATTTTATTTACCGCGCCTTTTTGTCTATCATGTGGATGCCACAGATGCCATCAGTCGCGATCGCTTCTGCATTATGGAACGGCGCCTGTATCGTGTGATTGCCATCCCCTCCATGATCACCACAGTCGCCCTGGGTATCTGGTTATACAGTTTTAACACCAGCTACTACACTGCCGCAGGCTGGATGCATGCAAAGCTTGCCTTTGTGGTATTGCTGCTGGTTTATCATCATATATGTGGCGCCTATGTGCGTAAATTTGCCCGGGGCAGCAATACCCGCAGCGGACGCTTTTTCCGTATATTCAATGAGATTCCAACACTGGCTCTGATTGTCATTGTCGTCCTGGCGGTAGTAAAGCCCTTCTAAGTTGGCGTTTAGTACTACCAAGTATCGTCAGCTCAGCAACTAGAATTAGCCGCACAGCTATTGGCAGCCACCCAGAACCCCTATGGATACACCACAGCCCATTATCCTGACCATCACCCACCACGATCCCAGTGGTAGTGCCGGTATCGCTGCCGATACCGAGACGGCAGTCAGCCTCGGCTGCCACGCCGCTTCCGCCGTCTCTGCCATCAGCATCGGCAATACCGGTGAACTGCTCGGGGTGGCGCCGATGGACGACAGCCTGCTGGTGGAACAGACCCGAACGGTTCTCGAGGATATGCCGGTGGCGGCCATCAAGATTGGCTACCTGGGCTCGGTGGAAAATGTGCGGGCACTGCACAGCGTATTGAGGGACTACCCGGATATCCCGGTGGTTATTGATCCGGATGCCACACTGGCGGACAAAGAGAGTGTGCTCGCCCCTCCTCTCTGGTCAGCCATGGCGTCCCTGCTGCTGCCCCATGCCACTATGGTCTGCCCAAACCGGCGCGAAGCCCGCGCTATGGCGGTAGAGGCGGATGTACTGGATGCAATGGCTCAGGAGTTGCTGGAAGGGGGCTGCCGCTACCTGCTGCTCACCGGTGTCCCCTGCAAACAACAGCTGCAAAATCGTCTCTACGACGTGCGCGGGCTGATCCGCGAATTTCACTGGGAGAGACTGCCACCGGCTGCCTACGGGGTTTGCGGAACCCTGGCCACCGCGATTGCCTGCCACATCGCCCATGGCCTGACCATCATTGAGGCGGTAAGTCGCAGCCAGCAATACACCTGGAGCGCCATCAGAGACAGCCGCCGACTGGGCATGGGCAGGCCGATCCCCAATCGCCTCTTCTGGTGTGAACGCTGAGCAGTCTTACGGCCCCTTCCTCTTTCAAACGGAAATCCCGCACCCGACGCAGGTGAGCGTCTGACTGGCCTGCCCGTCACCGCCTCTCAAGTTAGCAGTGTCCACCGCGCTGCACATTGTCCCAAAAGCCCAACGCCGCGATAATATCCCACTGGTCCCTGGTGTTTTGCACAATTTCAGAAAAAAATTCTATGAATAAATCCGAACAGCTCTTCGCGCAGGCGCAACAGTTTATCCCCGGCGGCGTTAACTCACCGGTACGGGCTTTTCAGGCGGTGGGCGGCACACCGCTGTTCATCCGCCGAGCCGACGGTGCCTACCTCTACGACGCGGATAACCAGCGCTACATCGACTATGTGCAGTCCTGGGGCCCGATGGTGCTGGGTCACGCACACCCCGAAGTCATTGCTGCGGTGGTGGCACAGGCCCAGTCAGGCCTGAGCTTTGGTGCGCCTACCGAGTTGGAAACCGAACTGGCGG
The DNA here is from genome assembly GCF_030731025.1 of Microbulbifer sp. 2205BS26-8. Classification (NCBI taxonomy): domain Bacteria; kingdom Pseudomonadati; phylum Pseudomonadota; class Gammaproteobacteria; order Cellvibrionales; family Microbulbiferaceae; genus Microbulbifer; species Microbulbifer sp. 2205BS26-8. The sequence continues at coordinate 10,843 of NZ_JAVAMR010000006.1, forward strand.
AAACACTCTGTCGTCTTTGGCCAAATATGGACCTGGTGCGCTTTGTCAACTCCGGCACCGAAGCCACCATGAGCGCCATCCGCCTGGCACGTGGCTATACCGGGCGCGACAAAATTGTGAAGTTCGAGGGCTGCTACCACGGTCATTCCGACGCCCTGCTGGTGAAAGCGGGTTCCGGAGCCCTGACCATGGGGGTTCCCTCATCCCCCGGTGTGCCCGCAGCCGTGGCGGACAATACCATCACCCTGGACTACAACGATGTGGAGGGCGTGCGCGCCTGTTTCGGGGAGTTCGGTGACCAGATCGCCGGTATTATTGTCGAGCCCGTGGCCGGCAATATGAACTGCATTCCGCCGCTGCCCGGCTTCCTGGAAACTTTGCGCGAAGTCTGCGACCAATATGGTGCCGTATTGATTCTCGACGAGGTGATGACCGGTTTCCGCGTCAGCCTGACCGGTGCCCAGGGCTACTATGGCCTTGAGGCGGACCTGACCACACTCGGCAAGGTGATCGGCGGTGGTATGCCGGTGGGCGCCTTTGGCGGCAAGCGCGAGATTATGGAACAGATTGCCCCTCTGGGTCCGGTGTACCAGGCGGGTACCCTGTCCGGAAACCCGGTGGCCATGGTGGCAGGCCTGGCAACCCTGCGCCTGGTGGAAGCACCCGGCTTCTACGAACGGCTTGTTGCCAAAACAGACCACCTGGTAGCGGGCCTCCTCAGGGCCGGCAGGGCGGCAGGCATTCCTTTCACCGCCAATAAGGCCGGCAGCATGTTCGGCTTCTTTTTTACGGAAGAGCCTCAGATAACTAACTACCAGCAGGTAATGGCGTGTGACAACAAGCGCTTTAACCGCTTCTTCCACGGCATGCTCGAAGAGGGGGTCTATCTGGCACCGGCATCCTACGAAGCCGGTTTTATGTCTGCCGCCCACACCGAAAAAGATATTGAGGAAACGATCACCACCGCCGAGCGGGTCTTCGCTCGCCTCGACTGATTCCCCTGCTCTGGCACCCGCAGGCGCGGGTGCTGTTATCCACAGCAGACTCTTTTTTTGCGTCCTGATCGGGCTCCCCCCATCCGAGACTTGCACTACAACACCGGCCGCAGCAAGCACAGTATCGCCGTACCTCACTGCCGACAAAATCTCTCCCACTCGTACACTGTCCCCAGCCCCACAACAGGGGAAATCACCAGAGGCGGCAATTTGATATGATGGTCCATTGCGGTCGCGGAGTGTCTGCAGCTGCTGATGATAGCCGGAGAATGTTTTCCATGAGTCAGAGTCTCGGCCGCGGTGCCTATCCCAACACCCGCCTGCGCCGCCTGCGCGCCCGGAGTTTTTCCCGTCGACTGGTGCGGGAAACCCAGCTCAGCAGCGATGATCTGATCCTGCCGCTGTTTGTGATTGAGGGCCGCAACGAAATCCAAACGGTGGCGTCAATGCCGGGAGTACACCGCCTGAGCATCGACCTGCTGGCAAAAAAGGCCAAGTCCGTGCAAAACCTGGGGATTCCCGCAGTGGCGCTATTCCCGGTGGTCGACCCCACTCAAAAGAGCGACGATGCCCGCGCCGCCCACGATGCCGACGGACTGGCCCAGCGTGCGGTGCGGGAAGTGAAAGATGCGGCACCGGAACTGGGCGTAATCACCGATGTGGCCCTGGACCCTTTCACCAGCCACGGCCAGGATGGCCTGATAGACCACAGCGGCTATGTTATCAACGATGAAACCGTGGAGGTCCTGGTGCAGCAGGCCCTGTCCCACGCCGCTGCGGGTGCGGATATGGTGGCGCCTTCCGATATGATGGATGGCCGCATCGGCGCCATCCGCAAGGCCCTGGAGCGTGCGGGCCACACCAACACCCTGATCATGTCCTACGCCGCCAAGTACGCCTCCGCCTATTACGGCCCTTTCCGCGATGCAGTGGGTTCCGCCGGCAACCTGAAAGGCGCTAGCAAGGCGAGCTACCAAATGGATCCCGCCAATACCGACGAAGCGCTACACGAGTGCATCCTGGATCTGCAGGAGGGTGCGGATATGGTGATGGTGAAACCGGGTATGCCCTATCTGGATATTGTACGCCGGGTGAAGGAGGCGTTGCGCGTACCCACTTTTGCCTACCAGGTGAGTGGAGAATACGCTATGCACTGTGCGGCCTTTGAAAACGGCTGGCTTCTGCGCGAGGCGGTGATTCTGGAAAGTCTGCTGGCGTTCAAGCGCGCTGGCGCCGATGGCATTCTCACGTATTTTGCTGAGGAGGCCGCACAACTTCTGCAGGGGTAAAAATTCCAAGGCGGATATACAGGACGTAGCGCCACATCCAAACTTCAGGGCCACTGATCTTCCATTGCGGGGCCTGTGGGCTGCACCTCCTCGCCGGGCACGCCGCGGGGCTCTGTGTCAATGGGCTGCGAGCGGCCCTGTCCGCTGGGGAGCCCGATCGGCTCGTCCTCAGAGCTCGGCGCCGGTCCGAATTCCTCCGCATCATCCCCCCTCAGCTGCTCCCACAGCTGGCGGCGTCGCTCTTCGCGCAGTTGCTGTTCGCTGGGGTTCACCCCCCAGCCCGGCGTCATCTGCTCCCGCGGTGCCACGTCACGGCGGTCGCTGCCAAACAGGTTGCGGAACCAGCGCCAGCGATCCTGCCCCCGGCATTCCGGTGCCGGGGGCAGGCGGGTTTCGAAGGAGAAAGGTACCTCATAGCCACCGCGGCAGTAATCGGGGTCCATAAACTGGCCGCGCGCATTGACCGGCTTGAACTCTACCCCCCGCGGCGGTTCTATCGGCCCATGCTGGTGGGGCAGCTTGCGCATGATTTCCGTCCAGATCGGCAGGGCGCCGGTGGAACCGGTGAGCCGGGTGCGCTCGTTGTCGTCGCGTCCCAGCCATACCACCGCGGTCACATCCGGGGAAAAACCGGCAAACCAGCTGTCGCGGTTGTTGTTGGTGGTTCCGGTCTTGCCTGCAAAGGCAACACTGCCCGGCAGGCGCTTGGCGGAGCTGCGCCCGGTACCTTCACGCACGGCCTGTTCCAGTCCCCAGCGCAGTAGGTAAGCCGGTACCGGATCCACACCGCGATGGGTGCGGAGGCGGAAATGCTGGACGTGAACCCCTTCTGCATCGGCTACCGCCAGCAGGGTACGCGGCTGCACAGCCTCTCCGCCGTTGGCGATGGCCTGGTACATCCCCGCCACCTCGAAGGGGGTCATCTCCACAGCACCCAGCAGCAGCGCCGGCACGCGGGGCAGATGGGCCTCTACGCCCAGACGGCGAATCGTCTGGCGCACATTTTGCAGCCCCAGATCGAGACCCAGGTGGGCGGTGGCCAAATTGTAGGATTTGGCCAGAGCCACGTACAACGGGATCTGGCCGTGGGCGCGCTTGTCGAAATTCTGCGGCATCCATACATCGCCATCCGCCTCCTCAATGCGAATCGGGGCATCGTCGAGCAGCGTGGCCAGATTGTATTCCAAGGGCCGCTCCAGCGCGGTGAGGTAGACCGCGGGCTTGATCAGGGAACCCACCTGACGGCGGGCCTCCAGGGCGCGGTTAAAACCGGGGTAATCCGGGTCGCGGTCTCCCACCATAGCCAGCACATTGCCGCTGCCATTATCCAGCAACACTGCGGCCGCCTGCAGGGAGTTGTCCTCGATATGGCGTTCCTTTTCCAGCGCTTGCACACCGTTGCTGACTGCCTCCTCGGCAAGTTTCTGCACCGAGGGCGCCAGGGTGGTGTAGATCCTCAGGCCCGCGGTGCGCAACTCCTCATAGGAGTAATAGGGCCGCAATTCTTCCAGCAGCCGTTCGGTAAAGGCCGGATAAGGATTCTGCGCAGTGACTCCGCCTTTGACCACCCCCAGGGATTTCGTCGAGTAGAGTGCATATTGCGCCTGGGTAATCAGCCCGTGCGTCTGCATCACATCCAGCACGGTGTTTCGGCGCGCCTGCGCACGCTCCGGATGACGCCAGGGATTGTAATAGGATGCCCCCTTTGCCAAACCCACCAGCAGAGCTATCTGGTGGGGCTCCAGTGTGTCCAGGGGCTGCTGGAAATAGAATTCCGCTGCCAGGCCGAAACCATAGATGCCGCGCGCGCCCTGCTGCCCCAACCACACTTCGTTGATATATTCCTGCAGGATATAGCCCTTGTCGTAGTGCATCTCCATCAACACCGCCATCAGCGCCTCGTTGATTTTGCGCTGCAGGCTCGGCTTGTGGTCAAAAAATATATTTTTCACCAGCTGCTGGGTGATGGTGGATCCGCCCTGGACCAAACGACCGGCCTTCACATTGGCCACCATGGCGCGGGCGATCCCCCGGGGTGAAATACCAAAATGGTGGAGAAAATCCTGGTCCTCGACCGCGATCAGCGTGTTCGCCACCAATGGGGGAATCTCATTGAAACGCACCGGATTGCGATCATCACCACCACCGAGCAGGGAACCGATATTGGCGGCATCCAGGCGGAATTCGGCCAGACGCTGGCCATTGCCATCGCGCAGATTGCTGATTTCATCGTTGCGCAGGCGGAAAGAAACTACCGCCCCGGCACTGCGGCCATCGGAGTGGATAAAATCGCGGCGCCAGACCCGGTATTCCATACTCTCGCGAGTCCAGGACCCGGGCTCGCTGGGGACTGCCTGTTCGCGGTAACTGAGGGCGGCGAATTCGGAGGCCAATTCACCCGGACGCATCACCATGCCCTCACGCAGAACCAGCGGTCGCGCGTAGACCCGCGCAGGCAACTGGTACTGGCGGCTGTCCAGGCGCTCGCGCAGCTGCAAATCCAGGTACACCATGTAGCCGGCCAGGGCGAGGGCCCCCAGCAGGGCCAGCAGGAACAGAAACTTGAGCCAGCGATATCGCCTCTTCGTTGTAGACGCCCTGGTGCGCCGGCGTTTCGTCGAAACCATAGAAAAGTGCTATCCAGCCGCCAATTCAGTACATCATTCGATAGCCGGAAGGGCATCAGCGCCCTGTCACCGCCAAAGGCAGGGAACCAGCCGGTGGCAGCTCCGCTGGTATATTGCCGCCGGCATCTGAGCCTGTACCAGTGGCAGGAGACTCCCTGTACCGTCGATACTCAGCGGTCAGGCGGACTCTGCCGGTCAATGACCCTCTAAAGGCGTTATTCGCGCCTTTGCGTGGATTGACCGCTGTTTCCCTACATAAGTTCACATTGGGGCAACCGGTGCCGTTATAAAGGCTGCTGAGGAGAAGTCAAATCCACCGCCTTGCACTTGACGGAATCACAGCCATAATGCGGCGGAAATCTATACAAAACCCGTTAAGGATGAATATGCAGCAATACGACCTCTATGGCATTGGCGCCGCCCTGCTGGATACGGAAATCGAGGTTTCGGATGAGGATTTGTCCGTGCTCGATGTTAAAAAGGGGGTGATGACCCTGGTAGACGATGTGCGACAACAGCAGTTGCTGGACGCTCTGGGGGACAACCTTGTGACAGCCAAGCGCGCCTGTGGGGGTTCCGGTGCCAACACAGTGATTGCTGCCAGCTACTTCGGACTGCGCACCTTCTATTCCTGCAAAGTTGCCGCAGATGACAACGGAGACTTTTACCGCAACAATCTGGCTGCTGCAGGGGTCGACTACCCGGCCGGCCTGCGCCAGGCCGGTATGGGTACCACCGGTAAGTGTTTGGTTCTGATCACCCCGGATGCCGAGCGCAGCATGAACACTTACCTGGGTATCAGTGAAAAACTGTCGGTCGAGGAGCTGGACACTGAAGCTCTGGCAGCGTCACATTGGGCTTATATCGAAGGCTACCTGGTCTCCTCGGAAACCGGACGCAAAGCCGCGATTGCCCTGCACAAACAAGCGCAGCAGGCGGGTGTAAAAACTGCCCTGAGTCTCTCTGACCCCGCGATGGTGCAATTCTTTGGCGAGGGCTTGCGGGAGATGGTTGGCAGCGGTGTGGATATGCTGTTCTGCAACCGGGATGAGGCTTTGGGCTTTACCGGTACCGAGTCTCTCGATGCCGCTGCGAACACCCTGCGCGCCTACTGCCGCAGTTTTGCAATCACCCTTGGGGCCGATGGTGCTCTGCTCTGGAATGGCGCCCAGCTACGGCGGGTGAAAAGCCCGCGAGTACACGCCATCGACACCAATGGGGCCGGGGATATGTTTGCAGGGGCCTTCCTCTACGGCATCAATCGCGATATGTCCTTTACCGAAGCCGGGGAGCTGGCCTGTCGCGCCGCCGCCCAGGTCGTCAGTCAGTATGGACCTCGCCTGCGGGAAGCCCAGCACTCGGAGCTGCTTGCCGCAGTCATTTAAGCAGAGCGGGAAAGCGCACGCGTTCAGCCATCGATCTCCGGAAGCGCCGTGGCAGGGGCAATACCGAATCCCTGGGCATAATCCACTCCCATCCGGTGGAGTTTTTCCATCACCTCGGGGCTTTCCACATACTCTGCGATGGTACTGATGCCCATACACTTGGCCAGGTGATCAATGGTACTGACCATGGCGCTATCGATTTCATCCTCAAGCATATTACGCACGAAACTGCCATCAATCTTGAGAAAATCCACCGGCAGCTGGCGCAGGTAAGCCAGAGAGGAGACACCGCGACCAAAATCGTCGAGGGCAAAACTGCAACCGGCGGCGCGCAGCTTGTGAATAAAGACCAGCGCCCTTTCCAGATTGTTGATGGCACTGGTCTCGGTTATCTCAAACTGTACCCGCGAGGGTGTAAGCCTCGCCTCAGCCAGCTCCTGGGAAACGAAGCCGGCAAAGGTATCATCGCCGAGGCTGATACCGGAAACATTGATGGCGTAACTGGCCCCGGGGAACCCGGTCCGCTGCTCCCGCGCCATATAGTGGAACACACGCCGGATAACCCAGCGATCCACCTCTTCAATCAGTCCGTAACGCTCCGCAGCGGGCAGAAACAGGCCCGGTGAAATCACCCCACCATCGCGACCGAGCATCCGCACCAGAATCTCGTAGTGATGCAGTTTGCGCCCTCCCTTCAGGGAAATAACCGGCTGGCGGTAGAGAACCAGGCGATCCTCCCGCAAGGCGGCATGGATTTCTGAGACCCAGGTGGTTTCCCGTCGATGCTCCAGCACCTTGCGGGAGTCCCCAAACAGCTTGACCCGGTTTCGCCCCTGCTCCCGCGCGGAACAACAGGCATCGTTGGCAGAGGCCAGCAGCTGGCTGGCGTTGGCAGTAAAGCGGTCCACCCCCACAACCCCGATCGAGACTGCCACGCGATTGTTGTCGCCCTCCCAGTCAAAGCTGAAGTCCTGAACCGCATCCCGCAGACGCGCCACCACCCGGCCACCCTCCCCCAATGTGCAGTCCCGCAGCAAAATGGCAAACTCATCGCTGCCCACACGGGCAAACAGGTCGGCACTGCACAGGTTGTGCTGCAGCAAAGCCACCAATTGCACCAGTAACTGATCCCCCGCGACAAAGCCCAGGGTGTCATTGATGACCTTGAACTGATAAATATCCAGATACAGCAGGACATGGTGCTGGCGCTTGTCGACACACTGGGCCAGAAGCTTTTGCAATGCACTTTCGAAATACTGGCGGTTGGGCAGACGGGTGAGGGCATCGTGACTGGTCTGCCAACTGAGACGCGTGGAAACCCGCCTTGCAGCAGAGGTATCCCGCAACACCAGCACATAATTTTTCAAGGTACCGGCATCCCACAACGCCATCACCTGCAGGGTTACTTCCAGAGGAGCACGGGCGCCGTCGCAGCGCAGGATGTAAGCCTGGATTTCACGCATGCTGGGGACTTCGCGCACAGGGATATCCGGTAGTGGCGACGGCAAGGGCGCACCCTGGGTATCACAGAGCTGCAGCCCCTCGTTGAGGGGCTGGCCGGGCAACAGACCGACCAGATTACCGGTCATTTCACTGACCAGAGGGTTGGCATACAGAACGATCCCGCCAGCGTCGGTCACAATGACCCCATCGGCAACCTCCCCAAGCGCCGCCTCCGCCGCTTGCAGGCTGATTCCCTCACAGGGGTTCAAACCTTTCTCCAACTGGGCCAGTGGCCCCAAATATTCTGCGGATTTAGGATCAAACAGTGTCATGGCCACACACTCACAAAAGGCTTGGCACCCCTCCCCACAAGCAGAGAGGATCACGGGGCTTTCCATTCGGTACGCTGAGCAATTTGACCGACATCAGAGTCCGGGGTCGCCGATTTTCTTCAATGATTCAGACTCCCAGCCTGTCTTTTCATCACAGTAGCTAAATGGCACGCTCATAAGTGTGTGTACAGGAACTCCTTCAATTTCACGTCTTCGAATACCCGTTGCAGGGTTGCACCCAGTATGTTGTTCACCCGGGCTTCCACCTCCTCCCGGCTGGGTTTAACCAGATTGCGATCTGTGCCGGAAGCGCTGTAAGTTCCGAAATAGGTAGCAGCACCAACTTTAACTTCCAGGTGAATCTCAGCAGAAGTATCGATGGTGGTGGTGTACACCATATCGGGGCTGTTATAGGTCAGCCGCACCAGCCTTGCGACCACCTGCACCTGGGAGGCGGTATCGGTCACACGAAAAGACCAGTTGGCAAATCCCCGCCGCAGTCCGGCCGCTATCGCCTCACCCGCATCATTGGCAACACTGACTCGGGACGTCTCGGAATAGACCCCACCGAGAGAGCCCAAACCACCACCGGGCAGTTCATTGATACCCTGTACGCTCAGGGTATGGCCGGCCCCTATGGCGTCTGCAGTGACCTGGAACTCGGGGTATACTTGAATCTGCAGCGGGCTATAAGCGCAGCTGGCCAGACAAAAGACCCCTGCAAGCAACCAGTTTTTCATTCTTCCCCCCTTTTACCTCGATAAATAAACATGAATCTGTTTCATTCATGGTGCTGATGCTGGGCCTTATTCACTCCATCCATACGTATGACCGGCACCCGGATATCCAGGTGCGAGGCATCCGCAAAGAGTAAACGCAACAGCAGCGTTTCCCCTGCCTGGAGACGGAGCCCATTGAGCATCAGGTGCACACCGCCAGGTGCCATCTCCAGTTGCTCTCCAGCTTCGATAGCTAGATGCTGCAGTCGGCGCATACGGCTGACACCGCCCCTGTGCTCCGTAGAGTGCAGGTCGGCACTGGCACCTTCTACCTCCGGCAGCGTCACCTCGGTCAGCAACATTGCCCGCATTCCGGTATTGTGCAGGGACAGATAGGCGGCGCTCATGGGCGCTCCCGGCAGTGTTTCACGGGCATAGCCTGCCACCGTGAGGACCGGGGTCGTGCTCTGAGCCTGTGTCGCACACAGCAGCGCTGTGCCGAATATTATCCAGACTGCTATCAATGGATTTTTCATGGGCTCTTCCCACCGGGTTGAACTAGAAGCAGTCGCGCTGGACTGCCGACTTTAATATCCCCCCGCACCCGATAACCGGGTACAGCCTCGCGCAGCTGCTGGTAAATCCAGCGCCCCTCGGCATCATCGCGCGCGACAATAATGACGCGCAACTGCTCACTGCGAATGCGCCGGGCCAGGCGCTGCAACTGCCCTGCGAGTTGTTCCGACCTGGCATTGAGTTCCGCTACCGGGAGGCCAATGCTCTCTCCCTCGGGAAGATCGAAGCGGGCGCGCTCCCGCTCACGAACCAGTTGCCGGCGCACTTCCACCACCAGTGAATTGCCCGGTGCCAGCATCTCAGCACGTTTGAGCAGTGTTTCCACTTCGCCAAAGCCGCGCTGGCGCAGAGCCTCACGGGCCTGTTCGACATAGGTGACCACCAGGGTCTGAATACCGGTCCGGGCCCGGCGATTGCCCGGGTCCAATTGCTGCGCGCGCAGATAGTAGTCATAGGCACTGGCACCGGCCGGCTGAGTCAGGTAGCCCTTGCGCAGGGCCTGCTCGGCACGCTTGAGAAAAAAAGTCACATTGCTCTGGCGAATCTCTTCCGGCGAAGGCCCCGTTTTCTCAGGCGGGGGGGTGGCCGGGGGCCGGATAGGCTTATTAGCGGAACAGGCCCCGAGCACACCGGCCACCAGCAGGCAGATCCCAAGGCTGTGAAGGCGTTCAAATGACGGCAAATCAATCTCCCGCTGTTGTTTTTTTGTACCGCTGACATCGTTATACTGCTGGTGCGACTGAACCCCCACCCGGCACAACAGTCAGAGCTGTACCTCCGACTATAATGAATTTTTTCGTCAATGGCTGTGATGACCAAAACTTTCAGAAATAAGTTCCTCGCCCTGCTGGCAATCCTGTTGTTGGTGCCCGGCGCCAATGCCCAGGGGCAAGACCCCGGCAGTCCTTTTGCCACCCTCAACGACACTCTGGACAATCCCTTTCTGCCGGTTGACGAAGCCTACCGGCAGGACCTTTTGCTGAGCGGCAGCCAGCTCAGTGCTATTTTTGAAATAGCCCCTGAATACTACCTCTACCGCGAAAAACTTGCCCTCTACCGTATTGAAAACGGACAAAAGACCAAATTGCCCCTGAGCCTGCCGAGCGGCGAGGTAATCTGGGATGACTACTTCGAAAAAGAAACCGAAGTCTACCGCGGTCAACTGGAATTCCCCATCCGCCTTGCGGAAACCGGCAAGGTTGTGCAGTTGGAGCTGCACTATCAGGGCTGCGCCGATGCTGGGCTCTGCTATCCACCACAGACCCGTCACTACAGCGTGGACAGCGGCAACGGCAGTATCCGGATGCTGGGGACACCTCCCCGAAATGTCGCAACCCCGGATACACAAGCGCTCTCCCCCCAAGAGAATAACAGCCGTGCCATTACTGTGCCCCTGGCACTGTTGTTTGCTTTCGCCGGCGGGCTGTTGTTAAACCTGATGCCCTGTGTTTTTCCGGTGCTCTCGATCAAACTACTGTCAGTGAGTCAGGCAGCACAGAGTGCCAGCCAGCGCCACCACCACGGCTGGGCCTACAGTATCGGCGTTATTCTGAGTTTTGTCGCCATTGCCGCGGTCATGCTGGCGCTGCGTGCCGGTGGCGAGGCAATCGGCTGGGGCTTCCAATTACAATCCCCGTGGCTGGTGGCCGCCCTGGCTTACCTGTTCTTTGTGATGGGACTCAGCCTTTCCGGTGTCACCGAATTCGGAAGCAGCCTGATGGGCATCGGCGGTCATTTGAACAACAGCCGGGGTTTGCGCGGCTCCCTGGCTTCCGGCGCCCTGGCCACCCTGGTGGCCAGCCCCTGCACGGCGCCACTGATGGGATCTGCACTGGGATTCGCTGTGACACAGCCGGCTGTGCTGGCACTCAGTATTTTTGCCGCCTTGGGCGCTGGAATGGCCGCGCCTTTCCTGTTGTTGACTCACCTACCCACCCTGACAGAAAAACTGCCGCGCCCGGGACCCTGGATGGATCGGCTCAAGCAACTGCTGGCCTTCCCCATGTACCTGACCGCAGTCTGGTTGCTGTGGGTACTGGGGCGGCAAACCGGGGGGGATGGCGTCGCTCTGGTACTCACCGGTGCTGTGGCAATCGCCTTTGCCCTGTGGCTCTGGCCCCGCCACCAGTGGCGGTGGCTGCAGGGTTGCGTGGCGGCGGTGGCCCTGGTCTTGGCCGCATTATTATTGCCGCACCTCAGCACTGCACCCCAGACCCAACAACAGTCTAGCGGCTACTGGCAGCCCTACTCAGCCGAAAAACTGGATGCCGCGCGCAGTGAGGGCCGCGCTGTACTGGCGAACATGACTGCTGCATGGTGTATTACCTGCCTGGCGAATGAACAAATGGTGCTGTCGAGTGATGCCGTGAGCCACGCCATTGAACAACTAGGGATTGTGGCCTTCAAGGGGGACTGGACCAATCAGGACCCCCACATCAGTGCGCTGCTGGCCAAGTACAAGCGCACCAGCGTCCCCTTGTACCTCCTCTATCCCGCCGGCGGTGGTGAAGCCAAGATTCTGCCGCAAATACTGTCGCGCCGTGAATTACTGGCGGACCTTGAGGCCGCAGCCCGAGGCGGGCTGAGCACCTCTTCAACCCCGTAAGGGAAAATACCGTCTCGACAGCCATACATCTGGCCAAACCGTCTTAATATGTATATTTTGCGTTAATTTTAGGCAAATATCGCCGAATTGTCGCTAACTTCTCTAAACTACCCGAAGAGCATGGACACAAGGTCACTTTTGCGGCACACTCCGGCAACAAAGCTCAACTTTCGCGTTTACTGCGAAATCGCCCTTTAAACCAGTTTGGTGTGATTTTCCGGCAATCTTCCCGGAGCGTACTATGGCCAAAATTCTTCTCCTGCACGGCCCCAATCTCAATCTGCTCGGCAGCCGGGAGCCGCACATCTACGGTGTCACCACCCTCGCTGAAGTCAACGAGGCCGCCGCTCACCAGTGCAGTGCTGCCGGCCACACGCTGGAGACCTTGCAAAGCAACAGCGAAGCGGCCCTGTTGGACCGCATCCACCTGGCCGCGACTACCGATGTCGATTTTATCGTCATCAACCCGGCGGCTTTTACCCACACTAGCGTGGCCCTGCGGGACGCCCTGGCGGCAGTTGCCATACCCTTTGTTGAACTGCACCTGTCCAACCCCCATGCCAGGGAGACCTTCAGGCATCGTTCCTATCTTTCCGATTTGGCCTGTGGTGTAGTGTCCGGCTTCGGTCCGCACAGCTACACACTGGCCCTACAGGCGGCCATACACCAGTTGGAAATGGCACCCCGACATCAACGAGTCAAACCTGCGAGTGATTGAACTATGGATATCCGCAAAATTAAAAAACTAATCGAACTGCTCGAAGAATCGGATATCGGTGAGCTGGAGATCAAGGAGGGCGAAGAGTCCGTGCGCATCAGCCGCGGTGTGAGTAGCGCTGCACAACCCGCCGCCCCGGTATACAGTGCACCTGCCCCCGCCACACCGGCGACTGTGCCGGCGACACCCTCTCCAAGCGCTGCCGCGAGCGAACAGGAGTCCAAACCGGAGATCAGCGGCCACGCGGTGAAGTCACCCATGGTAGGCACCTACTACGCGGCACCCAGCCCCGGTGCCGAGCCTTTCGTCAGGGTGGGTCAGCTGGTCAAGGTCGGTGATGTTATCTGCATTGTCGAGGCGATGAAGATGATGAACCAGATCGAAGCCGACAAGGCCGGCACCATTGAAGCCATTCTGCTGGAAGATGGCCAGCCGGTAGAATTTGATCAACCGCTCGTGACCATTGTCTGAGCGGGGTTAGTGACCATGTTTGACAAAATCCTGATCGCCAACCGGGGCGAAATCGCCTTGCGGATTTTGCGCGCCTGTAAAGAAATGGGTATCGCTACCGTGGCGGTGCACTCTCTGGTGGACCGCAATCTGAAGCATGTGCGCCTGGCCGATGAATCGGTGTGTATTGGCCCCAACCCTTCACCACAAAGCTACCTGAATGTACCGGCCATTATCTCCGCGATGGAGATTACCGACGCGGTTGCTGTGCACCCCGGCTACGGCTTCCTGGCCGAAAACGCCGACTTTGCGGAACAGGTGCAAAAGAGTGGCTTTACCTTTATTGGCCCCGCCGCGGATGTAATCCGCCTGATGGGGGACAAGGTTTCCGCTATCGCCGCAATGAAAAAAGCCGGCGTCCCCACAGTCCCCGGCTCCGACGGCTCGCTGCCCGATAACAGCGAGGGCTGCCTGGAGATCGCGCGCAAGATCGGCTACCCCGTTATCATCAAGGCTGCATCTGGCGGTGGTGGCCGCGGTATGCGCGTGGTCGAGCATGAAGCGGACCTGATCAATGCCATCGCCGTCACCAAATCCGAAGCGCAAGCCGCTTTCGGTGATGGCACCGTGTATATGGAAAAATTCCTCCAGAACCCGCGCCATGTAGAAATCCAGGTAATGTCTGACGGCCAGGGCAATGCTGTGCATCTGGGTGATCGCGACTGCTCCCTGCAGCGCCGCCACCAGAAAGTGCTTGAGGAAGCCCCCGCACCGGGGATTCCCGATGCGGTGCGCCGGCGCGTGCAGGAGGCCTGCGTGCAAGCCTGTATCGACATCGGCTACCGCGGTGCCGGCACCTTCGAGTTTCTCTACGAGGACCAGCACTTCTATTTTATCGAGATGAATACCCGCATCCAGGTGGAGCACCCCGTTACCGAAATGGTCACCGGTATCGACCTGATCAAGGAGCAGATCCGCGTCTGTGCCGGCGAGAAACTCTCCCTGCAACAGGCAGACATCGCGATTCGCGGTCATTCCTTTGAATGCCGTATTAACGCAGAGGACCCGCGTACCTTTTTCCCGAGCCCGGGCACGGTGAACAACTTCCATATGCCCGGTGGTTTCGGTGTACGCATAGACTCCCACCTCTACTCGGGCTATTCAGTGCCCCCCAACTACGATTCGATGATTGCCAAGGTCATCACCCATGGGGAAGACCGCGACACCGCCCTGGCGCGTATGCGCGTGGCCCTGTCCGAACTCGTGGTGGACGGTATCAAAACCAATATTCCCCTGCAGGAGGAGCTGGTACGGGATGAAGCCTTTGCCAAGGGTGGGGTGAATATCCATTACCTGGAGAAAAAACTGGGGCTGTAATGCCGCGTCTGCACACATTCTGCCACCTAGTGGCGAACCCCGTTGCCAAGGATGGCAGCCGGTATTGAAACCCTGAGGGCGAGTCCGCCCCAAATCGTATCGATCCACCACGGAACCCCAATGCCCTGGCTGCAACTTCGCGTCGACACCAATCGCATACACGCAGAAAAGATTGAGGAGGCCCTGCTTTTGGTCGGTGCCGTCTCCGTCTCCCTGCAAGACAATGCCGATCAGCCTATTCTCGAACCCGCACTCGGCGAGGCCCCCCTCTGGGATCAGACCCGGGTGACCGGTCTGTTCCATGCGGAAATCAACACGGTGGCCACAGAGGCCAAAGTGGCCGCCTTGCTCAGCGCACCGCTGCCCAACGCCCGCTGGGAGCAACTGGAGGACCGGGACTGGGAGCGGGCGTGGATGTCCCACTACAAACCCATCCGGTGTGGCGAAAACCTGTGGATCTGTCCCAGCTGGTGTCAGCCCCCACACCCCGAGGCGATCAACCTGCTGCTCGACCCCGGCCTTGCCTTCGGCACCGGCACCCACCCCACCACATTTCTCTGCCTGCAGTGGCTGGCCGAGGAGCCACTGCAAAGCCGAAGCGTGATCGACTTCGGCTGCGGTTCCGGCATCCTGGGTATCGGCGCCCTGCTCCTTGGTGCCGAGCGCGCCATGGGTGCCGACATTGATCCGCAGGCACTGATCGCCAGCCGTAGCAACGCTGCACGCAACGGTATAGACCCCGAGCGCTTTCCAGTCTATCTGCCGGAACAGATGCCGCGGGAACCGGCGGATATCCTGCTCGCCAATATCCTGGCGGGCCCCCTGATGGAACTCTCCTGCAAAGTGATTGACCTGACCAGGATCGGCGGTCGCATCTGCCTGTCGGGTATCCTTGCCTCCCAGGCAGAACAGGTGAAGGCAGCCTACAGGCAGCATGTTGCATTCGACGAAGATCGGGAGCGGGCGGGCTGGGTGCGCCTGAGCGGCACCCGTGTCCGTCAAATGCACCAGGCACCACTACGCGGGGGCCGGGGAGACTGGTAGACTTGGCCGCAAAACACACTGCGTCACAATCGAATGTCCCAACTGGTCACCCGCTGCCCCCATTGCAACACCGCATTTCATGTCAACGGTCAGCAACTGCGCGCCGCACGCGGTACGGTGCGTTGCGGCTCCTGCCTGCAAGTGTTCCGTGCAGACGAAAACATCGTCTTCAACGATACGGATACCGAGATCTCCAGCTCGCTGCTCGAGACTCTGTTGGAAGACGACGACTTCCTGATCCACGATGATATGGAGCTGGATGAGACTGAATCGAAGACAGAGAAACGGCAGCTGTCCCCCGCCCCTCCCCCGCCGACCCGACAACCAGTGCCAGAAAGAGAGACTGCAGCGGAACCGCCCCCGGTAGATACACACAGTGAGGGGGATTCGGCCCCCGCCATCGGAGAGGCATTTGGCGATAGTGATTGGCAGCTGCCGGACCCTGAAAGAGTGTCTGGAGAGAGGCCCGATGAAGACCTCGGCGATGTGCTCAAGCCCGATGACGACCCTATCTCTGGCTCAGACATTGCTCCGGCCGGATCGGCAAGCGGCGCAAACGCCCCACAGACCAGCGCGGGGAAACAATCACAAGGTCACACTTGCGGTCAGTCCCCTTTAGCAACACTGTCAACACAAAGGCCTTCCGATCCCCTGAGGGAAGGAGCGGGGGAGCGTAGAGAACCTTTTTTTGCTTCCGTGAATACAGCTGGCACGGAACCGGGAGGCGAGCCACTGATCTCCTCCATTCAGCCAGTGCCTGTGGAAATGATTTGGGGCTCTCCACAGCAAAAAGCCACACACCCCTGGCTGTGGGGGGGGCTACTGTCCCTGTTGACCCTCACACTGCTCGCGCAGGTGGCCTATTTCCAGTTTGACACCCTCAACAAAAAACAGCCCTGGCGCAGCTTGTATGCCGCGACCTGCCCTGTGTTCGGTTGTTCCCTGCCCCAGCTCAGGGACCCCAACGCCATACAGGCTTCCAACCTAATGGTGCGCAGCCACCCCCAGCGAAACGGGGCCCTGGTGGTAGATGCAGTGCTGCTCAATACGGCGCCCTACCCCCAGCCTTTCCCCAGTCTGTTATTGCAGTTCACTGACCTGAAAGATAAAGCGGTAGCCAGCCGCCGGTTTACGCCTCAGGAATACCTCCAGGGCGAACTCGCGGGCCGCAAACTGATGCCACCGGCAAGTCCGATTCATCTCGCTATTGAGATAGTGGACCCCGGCGCCGAAGCGGTTAACTACGAGTTGAATATCACACACTGAAGCTTGGCTTTAGGCCAATACCTCCTACCAGATTGGCACTTAAAACAACAAGAATCGACCACTCTGCAGGCTAAATGCACAGGGATCGATCAAATTGTCCGCTTTTTCGCTTTTCCAATACCCCACCAGCCGCTATCATAGGCCGCTGTTTTGCCAGGGTCTTGAGCGGCCCCTTCCAGAGAAATGGAGCTGCCGTGCCCACTGCCATAGGTCCCTATATTATCGACAGTCCGGTAATTTTGGCGCCAATGGCCGGTGTGACCGACCGCCCCTTTCGTCAGCTGTGCCGCCAACTTGGCGCCGGGCTGGCTGTCTCGGAAATGGTGACCTCAGACACCCGCCTGTGGGGCAGCCGCAAGTCCCGGTTTCGCCTGGATCACTGCGGTGAAATGGCACCCGTGTCAGTGCAGATCGCCGGTGGTGACCCCGAGATGATGGCCGAAGCCACCCGGGAGAATGTACGTCGTGGCGCGCAGATTATCGATATCAATATGGGCTGTCCGGCAAAAAAAGTGTGCAAAAAGGCCGCTGGTTCGGGGCTGCTGAGGGATGAAAAGCTGGTTGCAGACATTCTCCAGGCGGTAGTTCAGTCGACTTCGGTCCCGGTGACACTGAAAATCCGCACAGGCTGGTGTCCGGATTTTCGCAATGGCACCACTATTGCCAAAATGGCCGAGGATGCCGGGATCGCTGCACTGGCAGTTCACGGCCGCACGCGCGCCTGCGGGTACCGCGGGGAAGCTGAATTCGATACCATTGCCGACATTGTATCCCGGGTTAAAATCCCGGTTTTTGCCAATGGCGATATCACCAGTGCGGATAGAGCCCGCGAGGTGCTCGATTACACTGGCGCAGCAGCGGTGATGATCGGCCGCGCCGCACAGGGACGACCTTGGATTTTTCGGGAGATAGCCCATTTCCTCGCCACCGGTGAGCGGTTGCCCGAACCGACATTGGATGAAGTCAGAAAAATACTGCTCACGCATTTAGGTGAGCTACACCGGTTTTACGGTGAATTGATGGGGGTCCGTATCGCCCGCAAGCACGTGGGCTGGTACTTGAAGACACTTGCAAACAGCGAGTCCTTCCGCAAGACCTTTTTCCAAATAGAGAACGCAGAAGT
This sequence comes from Microbulbifer sp. 2205BS26-8, assembly GCF_030731025.1. Lineage (NCBI taxonomy): Bacteria > Pseudomonadati > Pseudomonadota > Gammaproteobacteria > Cellvibrionales > Microbulbiferaceae > Microbulbifer > Microbulbifer sp. 2205BS26-8. Next base: position 28,792 of record NZ_JAVAMR010000006.1, read on the forward strand.
ACAAAATGCCAGCGTTCACGAGTGGTTTGAACGCCGAATAACGAGAGGGGCACAAGCGGCATGAACAATGACGTATTGATTCCGGATACTGGCAGCGAAGAGGTATCCTCCAGGGGGCAGACACAATTAGCACAGCCTCAACAGCAATCCCTGCGGGATGCCGTTGAGCAGGCGATGGAAAACTACTTCCGGCATCTGGATGGCCAATTGGTGACCGAAGTCTACGACATGGTGCTGTCAGAGATAGAATCCCCCATGCTTGAAGTCGTAATGAAACATACCCGCCACAACCAGACCCGCGCCGCTCAGCTGCTGGGCCTCAATCGCGGCACTCTGCGCAAGAAGCTGAAGCGCTATGGACTGTTGTAAGCCGTCGTCAGCGTAAGCATGGCACGAAGGGGGGTGGGGTTTCTCACCCCCCTTCCCTATTTCCCCCACCGTCATTTTCGCCGCCGCACTGGAAACCTGGCAGAAAGCCGGTGGCGAATCCTTTGCAAAAATCAGTTGGACCAAGTGCAATGACAGACAAGGTAGCAATCCGCCGCGCACTGATCAGTGTCTCCGACAAAAGTGGCATCATTGAGTTTGCCCAGCAACTCTGCGCAATGGGTGTTGAAATGCTCTCTACCGGTGGCACCTACCGGAAACTGAAAGAAAACGGCATTCCGGTCATCGAAGTCTCCAGCCATACCGGTTTTCCCGAGATGATGGATGGGCGCGTGAAAACCCTGCACCCCCTGGTACACGGCGGCATCCTCGGTCGCCGTGGCACCGATGACACCGTCATGCGCAAGCACGGCATTGCCCCAATCGATATGGTGGTTGTGAACCTCTACCCGTTCACACAGACCGTGACCAGACCGAGCGCCTCACTGGAAGATGCTATCGACAATATCGATATTGGCGGCCCCACCATGGTGCGCGCAGCGGCCAAGAACCACAACGACGTCGCTATCGTGGTAAATGCCGGCGATTACACAGGCATTGTGGATGAGATGAGAGCCAACGAAGGCGCGCTCAGCTATGCCAGCCGCTTCGATCTGGCCGTGAAGGCCTTCGAGCACACCGCCGCCTACGACGGCGCTATCGCCAACTACCTGGGTAGTATCAAAGACAGCGAAACACAGCGGTTCCCGCACACTTACAACAGCCAGTTCATCAAGAAGCTGGATCTGCGCTACGGTGAGAACCCCCACCAGCAGTCCGCTTTCTACACGGAAGCCAAGCCGACCGGGGCAAGTATTGCCACCGCCACCCAGTTGCAGGGGAAAGCGCTGTCGTACAACAATATTGCCGACACAGATGCGGCGTTGGAGTGTGTGAAAGCGTTCGACGAGCCCGCCTGTGTGATTGTCAAGCACGCCAACCCCTGCGGCGTAGCCATTGCCAAAGAGCTCTGCAAGGCCTACGAACTGGCCTTTGCCACCGACAGAGAGTCCGCATTCGGCGGTATTATCGCCTTTAACCGCGCACTGGACGGCGCCACAGCGCGGGCCATTGTTGAGCGCCAGTTTGTCGAAGTGATCATCGCGCCATCCGTCTCCGCAGAGGCCAGGCAGGCCGTTGCGGAAAAGAAGAACCTGCGCCTGCTGGTGTGCGGTCCGTGGGATTCAGGACACGTGCCAGAGCTGGACTACAAACGCGTCAACGGCGGCCTGCTGATACAGGAACGTGACGACGTTATTATTACCGCTGCCAATTTGACCATGGTATCCAGGCGCCAGCCCAGCAAAGATGAAATTCGCGACCTGTTATTTACCTGGAAAGTCGCCAAGTTCGTCAAATCCAATGCCATCGTTTACGGTAAAGACGGCCGTACCATCGGTGTGGGCGCCGGCCAGATGAGCCGCGTCAATTCCGCGCGCATAGCCGCGATCAAAGCCGAGCAGGCCGGCCTCGCGGTGCAGGGTTCCGTGATGGCCTCAGACGCCTTCTTCCCCTTTCGCGACGGCATCGACAATGCCGCTGCCGCAGGCGTCCGAGCGGTCATCCAGCCAGGCGGTTCCCTGCGCGATGAAGAGGTGATCGCGGCAGCGGATGAACACGATATGGCCATGGTCTTTACCGGCATACGTCACTTCCGCCACTGAGCTGGAGTGGGGCATCCCCGTGCCTGCACGGCCGACCGGCAAGGCTTTCCCCGCACCGATTCCGCGTTACACTAGTGCAACAAATATCGACTCAACAGGCCAATCAGGTCTATTCAGGGGGGATTGAACAGTGAATGTATTGGTTATCGGTGCCGGTGGCCGGGAACACGCACTGGCGTGGAAGGCCGCACAAAATCCGGCTGTAGGCACTGTATTTGTGGCACCGGGCAATGCCGGCACCGCGCGCGAAACCGGACTGCAAAACGTCGCCATCGGTGTGGACAACTTCTCCGCCCTGGCAGATTTTGCCGAGGAACATGCGGTGGCACTCACTATCGTCGGCCCCGAGGCACCCCTGGTTGACGGCATTGTGGACTTCTTCAATGGTCGTGGCCTCGCCATTTTCGGCCCCAGCAAGGGTGCCGCCCAACTAGAGGGCTCCAAGGCCTTTACCAAGGATTTTCTCCAACGTCACAAGATCCCCACCGCCGCCTACCGCAATTTCACCGAGATTGACCCGGCCATTGACTATATTCGCGAATGCGGAGCCCCAATTGTCGTGAAGGCAGACGGTCTCGCCGCCGGCAAAGGCGTGATCATAGCGGAAACCGAACAGCAGGCTGAACTGGCAGTACGGGATATGCTGTCTGGTAACGCCTTTGGCGATGCCGGCTGCCGGGTGGTGATTGAGGAATTCCTGCAGGGGGAAGAGGCCAGCTTTATCGTGATGGTCGATGGCAAGAACATACTGCCCATGGCCACCAGCCAGGATCACAAGCGGGTTGGCGATGGCGACACCGGTCCCAACACCGGTGGCATGGGTGCCTATTCCCCCGCTCCGGTGGTCACAGACAGTGTTTACCTGCGCATTATGCGAGAAGTGATTGGACCCACCGTGCAGGGGCTGGCTGCTGAGGGTATACCCTACACCGGTTTTCTTTATGCGGGGTTGATGATCGACCCGCAGGGCGCGCCGCGGGTCATCGAGTACAATTGCCGCTTTGGCGACCCGGAAACACAACCCATCATGATGCGCCTCAAGTCCGATCTGGTGAACCTGTGCCTGGCCGCCCTGGACAGCAAACTCGACCGCGCACAGGCCGAATGGGACCCGCGCCCGGCCCTGGGTGTGGTGCTCGCCGCACACGGCTACCCCGGCAGCTATCGCAGGGGTGATGCCATTGGCGGCCTGGAGAGCGCCGGCAGTGACCGGGCAAAAATCTTCCACGCCGGTACCGCTGAAGATGGAAACCGCGTGGTGACCAATGGTGGGCGGGTCCTATGCGCCACAGCCCTGGGCGACAGTGTTGCCGATGCCCAGGCCAATGCCTATACGGCGGCACGCGCCATCTACTGGGATGGTCTCTTCTATCGCAGAGATATCGGCTATCGCGCCATCGAGAGAGAAGAGGTCACTGCCGGAGAACAGCCATGACAACAACACAGGACCACGGCACCCGGGAGTCAACGCAGCAGCGCGTGCAGCCTGTGGGTAAACGCCATCTGAGCGGGCTCGACCGCTTGCTTGTCCAGGCCGACCGGGCCCTGCGCACCCTGAGCCCCGGCGAACCCTGCCATGGGCGGCCTTCCCCTGCCAGGGCCGAGGCAGAGGCCGAACTCAGCAGCTCGGAACGCAGACATGCCGCCGGCCTGATGCGGGTCAATCACAGTGGCGAAGTCTGCGCCCAGGCGCTCTATCAGGGCCAGGCACTCACCGCGAAACTGGCGAAAGTGCGCAGCGAAATGGCGCGCGCCGCCGATGAAGAGATAGATCACCTGGCCTGGTGTGAACAGCGCCTGCAAGCACTGGACAGTCGGCCCAGCTGGCTCAATTCCCTCTGGTACGGCCTGTCTTTCGGCCTCGGCGCCGCCGCCGGCAAGATCAGCGACCGCATCAGCCTGGGCTTTGTGGCCGCTACCGAGGAACAGGTATGTAAACACCTGCAGGACCACCTGGAAAAACTGCCGAGCCGGGACAAGAAAAGTCGCGCGGTGGTAAAGCAGATGCTGATCGACGAGGAAGCGCACGCCCATGCAGCACTGTCTGCCGGTGGGCGTCGTTTTCCCCGGCCCGTTAAGGGCGTTATGTCGCTGGTGGCAAAAGTAATGACCTCCACCAGCTATAGAATCTGAGGACAATACGCCGAGTGGTGATCGTGCTCCAGGGAATCACGCAAGTGGCTTTTACGGGATGGTTGCACGCGATCATACAATGGCTTCGAGCGCCCAGTTTTATCGCCGCCCGATTATTCCGGCAGTATTTCAATCACGCCTCTTCAACACGGTAGCGGTGTACTATCTCCACCCCGGCATTGCGCAGCATAATAGAGGCGGAACAGTATTTTTCCGCAGAGAGCCTCACCGCCCGCGCCACATGACTTTCTTTCAGCCCGCGACCACGCACCACAAATTCCATATCTATCCGTTCAAACGGCGAGGGGCTTGTATCCGGTCGTGCCCCATCCAGTTCACAATGGCAGGAAATAATATTCTGGCGCGCTTTCTGCAGAATAGAAACAACATCATAGGCGGCACAACCGCCGACACCCAGCAAAATCATTTCCATGGGGCGAACGCCGTTATTGGAGCGCCCACCTTCCATCACCACTGCATTCCCACTGCCGGCTTCACCGACAAACATGACATCTCTGACCCAGGTTACCTTGCCCCGCATTCGCACCCCCCCCACGAAATTCCAAGTCGCAAAGCTTAGCATATTGCGCAAGATTATCCCGGTGTCCGCCTATTTCCTGTATAGTGTCTGCACGCCTCCGCGCGAAATGCCCCACAGCACCATTTCAGCAGTGCCAGTGACACCTGAGCCATACTGAAGTCCAATCCCGCCAGTACCAGAGTGTCACAGGTCACAATGCGGAACTTTGCCACCACCAACCTCTGTTGGGGATGCTTTTTTCGCGCGATAATTCAACAGTGCTCCGCTGCTCAAGCCTGGATAGAGCACGAGACAAAAATGAGGAATACATCGTGACGGTTGCTATCGAAGAACCCATAACCATCGGCAATATTGAAGACTTTCTGGCCCATTGCCACCGGCGTCGCTACCCGGCCAAGAGCACAATTATCTATGCCGGCGACCGCTGTGAATCCCTGTATTTTATTATACGCGGCTCGGTAACCGTGCTGATTGAGGACGACGAGGGCCGAGAGATGATCGTCGCCTACCTGAATGATGGGGACTTTTTCGGTGAGATGGGGCTCTTTGATCAGGATACCCGCAGTGCCTGGGTACGCACTAAAACCGAGTGCGAGGTGGCGGAAATCTCCTACACCAAATTCCAGGAGCTGACCCGCCAGCACCCCGAGTTCCTGTTTGCCCTGGCCACACAAATGGCGGGTCGCCTGCGCAATACCACGCGCAAGGTCGGTGATCTGGCATTCCTGGATGTCACCGGACGCGTGGCGCGCACCCTGCTGGATTTATGCAATGAGCCCGATGCAATGACACACCCCGAGGGGATGCAGATTAAAATTACCCGCCAGGAAATCGGTCGTATCGTCGGCTGTTCACGGGAAATGGTGGGGCGGGTGCTGAAGACTTTGGAAGAACAGGGTCTGGTCTCCGTTAAAGGCAAAACCATGGTGGTCTACGGCACCCGCTGAGCCCAAGCGATGACACAGAACAAAAACAGGCGATCCTATGATCGCCTGTTTTTGTTCAGCCGCATAAAAAGATAACAGCTCAGTTAAACATCTCCATCAATTTGCGTCCGGGTTCCCGCTCGCGCATAAACGCCTCACCCACCAGGAAAGTATCGACGCTGTGCCCACGCATGGCCGCGACATCATCGGTGGTATGAATGCCGCTTTCGGTCACTACAATGCGGTCAGAAGGCACCAGGTTGAGCAATTTAAATGTATTTTCCAGGTGTACCTCGAAGGTGTGCAGATCGCGGTTGTTGATACCAATCAAGCGGTTCTGCAGAACCAGCGCGCGCTCCAACTCACGGCGGTTGTGCACTTCCACCAACACATCCAGACCGAGCTCCCGTGCCAAACCGTTGAAATCCTGCATTTGCTGATCCTCCAGACAGGCGGCAATCAGCAGGATACAGTCGGCCTCGATAGCCCGCGCTTCGTAAACCTGGTAGGGGTCCACGGTAAAGTCCTTGCGCAATACTGGCAGACGCACCGCATTGCGCGCCTGTTGCAAATAGCTGTCGGCACCCTGGAAGAAATCGACATCGGTCAGTACCGACAGACAAGCCGCACCACCCTTTTCATAGCTGGTGGCAATTTCCGCAGGCAAAAAATCCTCGCGGATCACCCCTTTGCTGGGAGAGGCTTTTTTGATTTCCGCAATCACTGCGGCTTCGCCTTCGGCAATCTTGCGTTCCAGTGCAGCCACAAAACCCCGCACAGGGGCCTGGTCTCTTGCGCGCAAGCGCATCTCTTCCAGGGTACACTGAGACTTGCGCTCTCGGATTTCCTGCCATTTGCGCGCAATAATGGCGTTGAGAATCGTGGGGGTGCTCACGATCGTACCTCCTCTGGACGGAAGGCACTACTGAAAGCGACCAGGTCATGGATTTTCTCAGCGGCGAGGCCACTGTCGATCGCATCCTGAGCCATGGCGACACCCTGCCCAGCGGTGGTCGCTACACCACTCACATAAATGGCCAGGCCGGCATTCAGGGCAATAATATCCGCAGCTTTTTGACCATTCACGGTCGAGCGCTTGCCGAGGGCATCGCGAATTAACACCAGGGAATCCTCGGGACCGGATACACTGAGGCCACTCAGATCACGGCGCTGTAAGCCGAAGTCCTCCGGGCGCAGCAGAAATTCTGCAACAACCCCGCCTTTCAACTCCACGGCAAAAGTGTCCGCGGCGAGACTGGCTTCATCCAGGCCGTCATCACTGTGCAGTACTAGTACATGCTCGGAACCGAGGTGCTTAAGCACCTCGGCCAGTAAGCGGCAATAGCGCTTCTCATAGACTCCAATCACCTTGCGTTTGACGCCCGCGGGGTTGGTCATGGGGCCGAGTAGATTGAAAATGGTGCGCAACCCCAGCGCCTTGCGTGCCGGCCCCACATGGCGTACCGCACTGTGAAAGCTGGGGGCAAACATAAAGCCAATACCGATAGTTTCCACACAGCGGGCCATTTGCTCCGGACTCAGCTCAAGAAAAACACCCGCGCGCTCGAGCAGGTCGGCGGAACCACTGCTGGAGGAAACCGAGCGATTGCCATGCTTGGCCACCCTGGCACCCGCCGCCGCCGCGACAAAGCTACTGGCAGTGGAAACATTGAAAAGGTTGGCGCCATCGCCACCGGTGCCGACAATATCCACGGTGTTATCCAGATTCAGCTCCACCCTGGTGGCCAGCGCGCGCATGGTTTCCACGGCACCTACGATTTCATCGACGGTCTCACCGCGGATACGCATTGCGACCAGCAGCGCGCCAATCTGGGCTTCCTCCGCCTCGCCACACATAATCTGGCCCATGGTTTCGCGCATTTCCACACGGGTGAGATGTTCCCCATCCACCAGTTTGGCGATGGCTTGTTGAATATTCATGCTGCTCCCCTTGGCCCTGCTCTGTGGTTTATTGTGCAGGACAGGCAGCGGCCTGTCCTGCAATCGTTTGTCCCAGAAAATCAGGACTCGAGAAAATTCCGCACCATGTCGTGGCCGTGCACGGTGAGAATGGACTCGGGGTGAAACTGCACCCCCTCAACCGCCAGTTCACGGTGGCGCAACCCCATGATTTCATCGATCTCACCGTCTTCGGTTTCAGTCCAGGCGGTAATCTCCAGGCATTCCGGAAGACTCTGCTTCTCCACCACCAGGGAATGGTAGCGGGTCGCCTCGAAAGGATTGGACAGACCGTGAAATACCCCCAGGTTATTGTGCACGATAGGGGAGGTTTTACCATGCATTACCCGACGCGCACGCACCACCCTGCCGCCAAAGATCTGACCGATACTCTGGTGGCCGAGGCAAATCCCCAGTATCGGAATCCTGCCGGCAAAACGGCGAATCACATCAAGGGAAATACCCGCCTCATTGGGCGTGCAGGGCCCCGGGGAGATCACAATTTTCTCCGGGGACATTGCTTCAATCTCCTCAAGGGCAAACTCGTCATTGCGCTTGACCTCAACCTGCGCGCCCAGTTCCTGCAGATACTGCACCACATTCCAGGTAAAGGAATCGTAGTTGTCTATCATCAGAATCATTACCCGGCCCCCATTACCTTTGCTGAATAATCACTTGCCTCCATGCGCTTTTGCAGGCGCACCAGGGACACCTGGGTTGCGCGCAGCTCCCGCAGTATCTCTGCTTGGCTCGGCGGCAGGCGCAACTCGTCCATGCGGCGCAGCTTGGCCTCCTCCAGATTATTGAGCACAACCCCAATAAACAGATTAATCATTACAAAGGCGCCCATCACTACGAAGCTGACAAAATAGACCCAGGCCCAGGGCATCGCCTCCATAGCGATATACATAATGTCGGTCCAGTCCTCGAAGGTAACAATGCGAAACAGGCTCAGCAGGGCAATTGGCAGGCTGCGCCAGTGTACGGGATCAATTTCATGGAAGAGAAAATAACCGGCCACGCCGTAGATATAAAAAATAATCCCCATCAATAGCGCAATATGCAGCATGCTCGGCAGGCTGCGCAGCAGGGTATCCACGAGAACGCGCAATTCCGGAAAAGCGGAAACCAGGCGCAAAACCCGCAGAACGCGCACCAGTCGTGCCAGGGTTGCCAGTGGCCCCGCGGCGGGAATCAGGCTCAAGACGATAATGGTGAAATCAAAACAATTCCAGCCGCTGGTAAAATAGCGCCACGGGCGCGATCCATAAGCGACGATCTTGACCGCCGCCTCCAGAATAAACACCCCCAGCACCAGCTGGTTGATGCCACCGAGCAACAGGCCAAAACGCTCCACCATCCAACTGGAAGTCTCCAGTCCAACCGCAATCCCATTGAGTAAAATTACGCCAATAATCGTCTGATTAAACAGCGGTGCTGCAACAATACGCTGGCAGCGTGCGGCAAAGGAGAACTTTTGGGGAATACTAACTTCGCTCATCTTGCTCGGTCTTTACTGCATCACAACGACTGGCCAGGGCCATACCTGCAGCGCGGAACAGCGCACGGGCCTTATTCATGGTTTCGTCCCATTCAGATTGGGGGTCGGAGTCCGCCACCAGACCGGCGCCGGCCTGGATAAACAGCCGGCCATTTTTGATCACGGCAGTGCGGATCGCAATGGCGGTGTCCATATTGCCATTCCAGGCCACATAACCCACGGCGCCACCATAGATGCCGCGTTTTTCCGGCTCCAATTCATCAATGATTTCCATCGCGCGGATCTTTGGCGCCCCAGACAGGGTGCCAGCAGGCAGGGCAGCACGCAAGGCATCCATACCGCTCAGGCCAGCTCTGAGATGGCCGGTCACATTAGAGGTGATATGCATGACATGGGAATAGCGTTCCACCACCATCTGCTCAGTCACCCGCACACTGCCGGTTTCCGCCACACGCCCTACGTCGTTGCGCCCCAGATCGATCAGCATCAGGTGTTCAGCCCGCTCCTTGGGGTCGGCCAGCAACTCCTTTTCCAGAGCCTGATCCTCTGACTCCGAAGCGCCGCGACGGCGGGTGCCCGCCAGGGGACGCACCGTTATTTCCCCCTCCTCCATGCGTACCAGGATCTCGGGACTGGACCCCACCACCTGGTGGTCCCCCAGATCGAGAAAATACATATAGGGGGAAGGATTGAGACTGCGCAGGGCGCGGTAGAGATTCAATGGCGGTGCATCGAAAGGTACGGACAACCGTTGCGACGGCACCACCTGCATGACATCACCGGCCAGGACATATTCCTTAACCCGCGCTACCGCTTTCTTGAAATTCCCTTCACCAAAGTGGGAGTGGAAGGCGCCCTCGTCGATCCCCATGCCGTCGAGGTCCATAGACACCAGATTCGGCAGCGGCTGTGCAAGCCTGCTGACCAGCTGATCCAGGCGCTGCTGCGCCCGCTCGAAAGCAGCCGACTGCTCCGGATCGGCATGGACGATAAAGATCACCGCACCGGCCAAGTTGTCGAACACCACCAGCTCATCACTGACCATCAGCAAAATATCGGGATTGTCCAGAGTATCCGGTGGCACGCTGAGGGCCAGGCGCGGTTCAATATAGCGCACGCAATCGTAGCCGAAATAGCCTACCAGCCCACCGTGGAAGCGCGGCAGGTTGGGCAATTCCGGCACCCGGTAACGTTTCTGAAAACGCTCCACAAACGCCAGCGGATCCGCCGAGGTTTCACTCTCCACCACTTCCCCATCCCGTTCCACGACCACCATATTGCCGCTTACCCTCAACAGGGTCCGCGCCGGCAACCCGATAATGGAATAGCGGCCCCATTTTTCGCCCCCCTGCACAGATTCGAACAGGTAACTGTAGCGCCCCACCGCGAGCTTCAGGTACGTGGATAACGGCGTTTCGATATCCGCCAGTACACGGCGCACCAGCGGTATCCGGTTATAGCCCGAAGACACGAGCCGGGCGTATTCACTTGGGGTCATAGAGACTCCAGTTTGTCTTTGTATTGCTTGGCTAGGCGCGCCCGGTTAATGGCAGCGCTTAAGGGGAGGACGGCCGAATTGGCAGTGACTACCGATTGAGCCTCAACGGGTCAGTGGCACCATCGCCAGTGGATAGTCAGGGGGGCAACACGATTCACGGAGATTCCCTCTTTACAAGGTGTACCAGTTTACAAAGCCCCCGAGCGGTGGGCAAGAACCCGCTCGCGGGGCATTGATCAACCCAGGCTACTGCGCAGAGCGCCAATGGCCTCAGCGTAGTCCGCTGTTCCAAAGATGGCGGACCCCGCCACAAAGGTGTCGGCGCCAGCGGCGGCGATGTCCGCAATGTTGTCCCGATTGACGCCCCCGTCAATTTCCAGTCGAATATCAAAGCCGGAGGCATCGATCATTCTGCGCGCCTCACTGAGTTTGGCCAGGGTTGACGGTATAAACTTCTGGCCCCCAAAGCCCGGATTTACCGACATAAGCAGGATCATATCCAGCTTGTCCATGACATATTTGGCCGCATCCAGGCTGCTGGCCGGATTGAGTGCCAGGCCAGCTTTGCAGCCGAGGCTGCGGATCAACTGCAGGGAGCGGTCCGGGTGACGGGAGGCCTCTGGATGGAAGGTGATATAGTTGGCGCCGGCATCGGCAAACATACGAATCATGTCATCGACCGGCTCCACCATCAGGTGCACATCAATCGGAGCCTCGATGCCGTGTTCACGCAGAGCCTGGCACACCATGGGACCAATAGTGAGATTCGGCACATAGCGATTATCCATAACGTCGAAGTGCACCCAATCAGCTCCGGCTGACAACACCGTTTCCACCTCTTCCCCCAGCCGCGCGAAGTCGGCGGAGAGGATGGATGGGGCAATCTTGTATTCTGGCATTTCAATACCCTTAGTCACTCAGTATTCCGCGGCCAACCGGCGGTGCAGTTGCTCCAGGCGCTCCGGGGTACCCACATCACACCAATCCCCTGTGTACAACTCTGCCTGCAACCTGCCTTCATTCAAGGTAAACACCTCCCCCAGACCAAAGCAATCTCGCAATTTCGCATAGTCGGTGAGCATCTCCGGTCGCAACCAGCTGATACCGGCAAAAGTGTAGCGGGGCCTGGAGCCACCCGACAGCAGCCCCCGCTCAATACCGAAATCACCCTCCGGATTGTGCGGGGGGTTTGGCACCATCAGCAACCGTCCCGGACAGTGTTTCGATAGCGGTCGGGCCACCCACTGGGACAGGTCAAAGTCACACCAGACATCGCCATTGACCACCAGAAAAGGGGCATCCCCCAAAAGGGGCATGGCCTTGAGGATACCGCCGGCGGTCCCCAGGGGTTGCTCTTCATGCTCCACCGAATAGCGAATATCCAGCCCCCAGCGCTCTCCTCCGCCCAGGTAATCCCGGATTTTTTGCCCGAGATAGCCGAGGTTAATCACCACAAGCCGGACACCGATACCCCGCAGACGCTCCAGCGCGTGTTCTATCAGTGGCTTTCCGGCAACAGACAGCAGAGGTTTTGGTATTTGGTCCGTGAGCGGGCGCATGCGGCGCCCGAAGCCTGCGGCCAGCACCATGGCGATGGCCGGGGGAGTCTCTCTGCGCTGGGTCATCTCATTAATCTATACAATGTGCTTGCAACGTATTTTGTGTAGCCTGCCTATGCTAGCTTCCGGCCATACGGTAATCGCTGTACCAGGGTTGTCGCTCGATCAGTGGCAGCAGCTCACTGCCAAACCATTCGCCAAAGGGTTTCAATTCAGGATAGCGTTCTGAGATTTCCAACACATAGCGAATCACCAGCGGTAGATTCTGCAAATATCCCCGCTTCCCATCCCGTAGTAACAGGCGCGGAAACAGGCCGAGTACCTTAATATGGCGCTGCAGGCCCATCCAATCGAACCAGCGTATGAACCTTTCCTGAGCCACAGGTTCCAAAATCCCCGCCGATTCGGCAGTGGCGGCATAGGCCAGGGCCCAGCGCACGACCCGTTCGCGCGGCCAGCGTATATAACAATCGCGCAACAGGGAGGCAAGATCGTAAGTGACCGGTCCCCAGACAGCATCCTGAAAATCCATAACCCCGGGGCGCTGCCCCCCCCGGACCATCAGGTTACGACTGTGGTAGTCCCTGTGCACCAGGGTCTGAGGCTGCTCGGCAGCACTTTCCAATAAAAGCTGGAAGGTCATCTCCAGTAACTGTACCTCCGGTTCACTGAGGGAATAGCCAAGCATTTTTCCCGCCAGCCATTCCGGCATAATACGCATCTCCGCCAGTAACAGTTCCCGGCTGTAGGCTGGCAACAGCGCTTCTTCGCGGGGTATCTGCTGCAAACACAGCAGCTCGCTCAGAATTTCTGCGTAAAGGCCCTCAACGCTGTCTTTATTGAGCGCGCAGAATAACTGGATATCCCCGAGATCTTCCAACAGGAGGAAGCCCTTCGCGGTATCCGCCGCAATCACCATCGGAGTATGGATGCCATTGCGCCGCAGGTAATCCGCTAGAGCCACAAAGCGGGCGGGATTCGTGCGCTGAGGTGGGGAGTCGACGGCCACCAGGCGGGGTTCAGTACCGGTGCGGAAGTAACGCCGGAAGCCCGCATCTCCGGCGAGATCGAAGAGCGCAGCAGCCCTGTCCATTTCCAGGGCTCGACCCACCCAGCGAGCCAACTGCTCGCGCCGCAGGTCATCACGCACAACATACCCCTCTTCCATCCCACCGGCCAACCGCTTCTTCATACCCCGGAAGTTTCCCATTTCCCAGGCTGCATTGTAACCCTGTAGCCATTCACGTCCAGCGGCGGCGATACACCCTTCCCCTGTACCCGCCCTGTGGCTATCAACCACTTCTACATTCAAGTAGAATCACGCGAAGGTTGTTGCGCGCCCCGGCTGGATAGCTGTCGCACGCTTATCCCAATAAAAGACACACTCAAGATAGCCGGAACATATCGTTTGATGCTCGAAGTCTCCCGGTGGCACCGCCTCGCGCTGGCGATCGCTAAAAACTCGCAAGCCCGCACCCTCACCATCGGCCTGATCGCTGCGCAATCCCTGTGTGCCCACGCTGAGCAGGCGCCCACGGCAGATCCGGACTACAACCCCTATCTGTATCTGGACTGGCTGCCCCGTTCAGAACTATCCCCAGAGATGCGAGCCAGACTACCAGCGATTTGCTCGGGCGCCTTTGTCGCCCCTCCCAGGCGCTATCCGGGAGCGGACCTACCACCAGAGACGGCTCCGCTGCGCGCCACTGCCGAGCAGTCCATGTGGCTGGAAGACGGCAGTGCAGAACTGAGCGGCAATGTGCATATCACCCAGGGATACCGCCAGCTGTTTGCGGACCGGGTGGAGATCAATCGCGCCAATAATACCGCCTACCTGAGCGGCGCTATCGAACTGCGCGAGCCCGATCTACTGGTGCGCGGCGCCACGGCAGAGGTGCACACAGAAAGTAACGCAGCTTCAATCGATGACGCCACCTACGTGGTACACGACGCGTTTATTCACGGCACCGCCGCCTTCGCTGCCCGCCAGGCGAGTGGCGAACTGAGCCTGACAGACGGCACCTACACCCGCTGTGAACCGGGCAGGGAGTTCTGGCGTCTGAGCGGCGGTGAAATCAATATCGATAGAGTCGAGAGCCAGGGGGTAGCGCGGGATGTGCGCCTGGAAATTCTGGGCGTACCGGTTCTCTACCTCCCCTATTTTCGCTTCCCGGTAGACGATGCCCGCATGTCGGGGTTTCTGTTTCCCTCAGTGAGTAACAGCGATGAAAACGGTTGGGACGCTGCCATCCCCTACTATTGGAATATTGCCCCTCAGATGGACGCGACTATTACGCCGCGCTATATCCAATACCGCGGAACCGGCCTGGAAGTCGAATTTCGCCACCTGAGCCCCGTGTTCAACACCGTTGTGCGCGCAGCGGATTTGCCCAATGACAAGGGGGGCAACGACGATCTCTCCCGCGAACTGATCGACAGGGGTTTTCCGCAAGCGCTGGTACTGCCATACAAGGGAGAGGACCGCTGGCTGTTTAGCCTCGAACAGGCAGGAGGCTACAGCGGCAGTGTCTGGCGCACCAATATCGATTATACCAAGGTCAGTGACCCCGATTACTTCCGCGATCTAAGCCCCGCCAACCTGGCAATCAGTGCCGAAACCAAGGTCAACCAGACGGTACAGGGCAGCCTCAACTTTGAGCACTGGCGAGTCAGACTTCGGGCGCAGGACTACCAGGTACTGGAAAATGACGTCTTTGATGCTTTTGCCCAATTGCCGCGCCTGGATGTGGACGGCAAGTACCGCTGGGGCGACTGGCTGTTATCCCTGCAAAACGAAGCCACGGTATGGGATCATCAGGATACCCAGACAATCACATTTATACGGGATATAGACGATCCCGACAGCGTAACCAGTCGAACCCGGGATTTTATTAACGCGGACCGGCTGCGCCTGGATTACGAACTCCAATGGGACAAGGAGTGGATCTGGGGCTATTTCAAGCCCGGCATAGCTGCACGGTACCTGGGTTACCGAGTCAGCGACCTGTTCCTGCCCGAGGATGCCAATAATACCCCGAGTGCCTCCGCCGGCCAGTTTACCCTGGACACGGGCCTCTATTTTGAGCGGGATGGATATCTTTTCAACCGCGATTATATCCAGACCCTTGAGCCCCGCTTATTCGCCCTGATCAGCAGCAGTGCCAACCAGAGTGACTTTTTCGATATCAGCGGAGATGACATTAACAACATTGGCCCGATCGACCCTTTGAGTAATAACCTGCTCTACGATACCTCGCTGTTCACCTCCAGTTATGACCAACTGTTCCGGGACAGCCGTTTTACCGGAAATGACCGTATAGACGATGCCGACCGAATTGCACTGGGCCTGACCACACGCTTTATCGACCCCGTCAGTGGGCGTGAATTATTCTCCGCCAGCGTCGGCCAGGCCTTCTATTCGAGCAACTCACAAATCGGCTTGAGGGAACTCATTGAGAATACACCCCGCTCCGAGCTGGCCGCTCAACTGCAGAGTCGGCCCTTGCAATCCCTGCGTATTAACAGCGAACTTGTCTACGATGACACCGAGCACAACATCAACCGCGGCAACTTCAACCTGCGCTACTTTGACGATGATGCCAGGATTTTTAACCTCGGGTACAACTACGTTCGAAATGACGCAATCAGGGTAATCGAGGACGGTAACGAGGTGGACTCCTCCACCCGGCAGCTGAACAGCTCCGCCGTCCTGCCCATCAGCGCCCACACCGCTATACTGGCTGGCGCGGCCTATGATCTGACTTTGGATCGGGAACTGGAATACCTGGCGGGTATCGAATATGACGACTGTTGCTATCGTGCGCGGCTGGTGTGGCGTCGCACCCTGGACAATAATCTGGCAGGGATAGTGGCGGCAGAGGATCTGGAGTACGACGAGGGTGTCTTTCTCGAGATACAACTGAAAGGTCTGGCCGGCTTCGGCGCAACCGTTACCCAAATACTGACCCAGGGGATCGCCAACTTTGACCAGAGAGAAGAGCTGAAACCGTGAAGAGAATAACGCAGAAAGTCACCTCGACATTCATCCTGTCCTCCATGCTCGCTGCCTGCGTCCTGATCGGGGGCCCTGTCACAGCGCAGGTACAAACACTTGACCAGGTGGTCGCAGTTGTCGACGACGATGTCGTAATGGCCAGCGAGCTGGTGCAGCGCATGAATACGATTACAGCCCAGATTCAGGCCCAACAGATGCAGGCGCCTCCGGTGGATATTCTGCGCCGGCAGGTACTGGAGCAGCTGATTATAGAGCGGCTGCAATTGCAAATGGCTTCCCGGGCCGGCGTCACCATTTCCGAGGCGGAACTTGATCAGGCGATCGCCCGGGTACAGCAGAATGCCGGGGTCAGTCCGGAAGCATTTCGCCAGCGCTTGCGCGCAGATGGCATGAGCATGAAAAACTTTCGCCAGCAAATCCGCCAGGAACTCATGATTCGCCGCGTGGAGCAGGGCAGTGTCAACCGGCGTATTCAAATCACCGAACAGGATATCGACAACTTTCTCCGCTCCAAGGAAGGGGCTTTCTGGCGCTCCCCCCAGTATGAACTCGGCCATATCCTGATACCCATCAGCTCCAGTGCCCCCGCCAGTGAGGTCACACAGGCCCGTGAGAAGGCGGAAGAACTGGTGCAACGGGCCCGCGAAGGCACCGACTTCCGCCAGCTCGCCATCGCCAACTCCGCCGGGCAAAACGCCCTTGCCGGTGGCGATTTGGGCTGGCGCAAAACCGTAGAGTTGCCCACCCTGTTTGCCGATGCGCTCAATGGCCTCAAGGTGGGAGAGGTCACTGACCCCTTCCGCAGTGATGCCGGTTTTCACATACTCAAGATCCACGCCCAGAAAGGCGCCGGTGAGCAGTTGGTTGAGCAGACCAAGGTGCGCCATATACTGCTCAAGCCCTCCGCCATTCTCACCGACGACGAAGCCTACAACAAATTGATCGGGCTGCGTAAAGAAGCCATGGCCAGTGAGAACTTTGCCGAATTGGCGCGCGAAAACTCAGAAGATATTGGCTCCATGCTTTCCGGTGGCGATCTCGGCTGGTCCATGCCCGGGCAATTCGTCCCCGAGTTTACCCAGGCCATGAACACGACCAGTATCGGTGAAATCAGCCTGCCCTTTCGCAGCCAGTTTGGCTGGCACATCCTGATGGTGGAGGGCCGCCGCAAGCAGGATATGACGGACCAATATATCCGCAATCAGGCCGCCAATTTGTTGCGCAATCGTCGCTACGAAGAGGAACTGCAGAATTGGCGTCGTGAAATTCGCGACCAGGCCTATGTGGAAATCAAACTGTCTGAGGAAAAAGAAGCCAGTTCTGACAGTGAACAACGGTAAAGGCCCGGTATTGCGGCAAAGCCAGCCCCTTGAACGGGTTTGTTGATGCGCTTAGGAAACCGCCAGCTCGATGATACCCAGAATTGCCCTCACGCCCGGCGAACCGGCCGGCATCGGTCCGGAGCTGGTAGTTAAACTGGCGCAACGGGGCAGTGCAGCGCAGCTGGTTGCCGTCGCCGATCCAGCGCTGCTGCGCCAGGTGGCGATAAACGCAAATCTTCCCCTGCAACTGTTGCCCTTTACCCCGCAATCCCCTGCCCTTGAGACACCGCCCGGCAATCTCTATGTTCAGGCGGTACCCATGGCGGAGCCGGGACTGCCCGGTGTTCTGAATATCGCCAATGCACCGTATGTCCTGGAAACCCTGAGAGCAGCCACGCGGGGTTGCCTCGGACGGCACTTTGATGCCCTGGTCACCGGTCCTGTGCACAAGGGGATCATCAATGACGCCGGCATCCCCTTTAGCGGGCATACCGAATTCCTTGCCGGTCTGGCCGGTGTCGGGCAGGTGGTTATGATGCTTTCCGCCAAAGGGCTGCGCGTCGCCCTGGCCACCACGCACCTCCCCCTGAAAGATGTCAGTACTGCCATTACCGGCTCGCACCTGGAGCAGGTTATCGGGATTTTGTACCAAAGCCTGCGCACCCAGTTCTGTATAGACTCACCTTGTATCGGGGTATGCGGGCTGAATCCCCACGCCGGGGAGGGCGGCCACCTGGGACGGGAGGAACTGGAGATTATCGAGCCCGCACTGACCAGACTGCGCGCACAGGGTTTACACCTGATCGGTCCCCTACCCGCCGATACCCTGTTTACACCACCCCAACTGGCCCGCTGCGACGCCGTATTGGCCATGTACCACGATCAGGGACTGCCGGTGTTAAAATTCAAAGGGTTCGGCAGCGCCGTCAATATCACACTGGGCCTGCCCTTTATACGCACCTCCGTCGATCACGGTACAGCGCTGGATATTGCCGGTACAGGCCGCGCCAGTGATGGCAGCCTGATGGCGGCCCTGTCCGAGGCGGTTCAGTTGGCAAAACTCCAGAAACCCTGACAGCCCACACGGCATCCCCAATAACTCACCGCCCTTAATGACACCTTGAACGACAGATTATTTGATGGACAACTTTTTCCAGCACAAGGCCCGCAAGCGCTTCGGGCAAAACTTTTTGATTGACGAAACGATTATCGAGCGCATAGTGCGCGCCATTGCACCCAGGGCGTCAGACAGGCTTGTCGAGATCGGTCCCGGCCAGGGCGCCATCACCGAACTGCTCCTGCAGCACTGCCCCAGCCTGACCGCTGTGGAATTGGACCGGGACCTGGTTCCTCTCTTGCAATTCAAGTTCAGGGAATATCCGCAATTTCAGGTTATCGAGCAGGATGCCCTGAAGTTCGACTTTGGCAGCATTGCGGCAAAGAGTGCTCTGCGCATAGTCGGCAACCTGCCCTACAATATTTCCACGCCACTGCTGTTTCACTTGCTCAGTTTCAAAGGCAAGGTGCAGGACATGCACTTTATGCTGCAAAAGGAAGTCGTGGACCGCCTGAGCGCCACACCGGGCACCAAATCCTACGGCCGCCTGAGTGTCATGGCGCAATATCACTGTCGTGTGCAGGGGCTTTTCCCCGTACCCGCGCGATCATTCCGGCCAGCGCCCAAAGTGGAATCCGCCATTGTACGCCTCACCCCCCACAGCCCCCCACCCTGTTCCGCCAAGGACGAAAGATTGTTGGGACAAATCGTCAATACCGCTTTCCAGCAGCGCCGCAAAACGCTGCGCAATGCCCTGAAACCCCTGTTTCCGGAACTTGAGCCAGAATCAGTGCCACTGGATATGAGTCGCCGACCGGAGACACTCAGCGTGGGGGATTTTGTACAATTGGCAAACACCTGTTTTGAACGCAACCCGGAATAAGCGTCAAATAGGGCATGATGGGAAGATACATTGGCCACTTACGCCGTTGGTGATATTCAGGGCTGCTACAAACCGCTGCAGCGCCTGTTAAAAAACATTCCATTCCGCTTTGACCGCGACAAACTATGGATCGCCGGGGATATGGTGCACCGCGGGGACGACAGCCTCGGTACCCTGCGTTTCCTGTACGATCACCGGCACCAGGTCACCGCAGTGCTCGGCAACCACGACCTGCACCTGCTGGCACTGGCCCACGGTGCCAAACGGCTTTCAAAAAAGGAACAGGATTTAACCCGGGTGCTACAGGCCAAGGATGCGGACAAGCTGCTCAGCTGGCTGCAAAACCTGCCCCTGCTTGTACACAGGAAAGGTTACACCATGGTACATGCGGGTATTCCACCGATTTGGGGTATTACAAAAGCCGGGGAACTGGCCCGTGAAGTGCACCGGGCCCTTGCCGATACATCTATGGCCAAGGCTTATTTCTACGGTATGTACGGCAATGAGCCGCACTGCTGGAATGATCACCTCTTCGGTATCGAGCGGCTGCGCTCCATCACCAATTACCTTACCCGCATGCGCTTTTGTAAAGCGGATGGCACCCTGGATCTTGTCACCAAGCGCGGTCCACTGGCTGCCCATGGGGAATACAAACCCTGGTTCAGTTTTGCCAATAGAAAAACCCGGGATGACAAAATCCTTTTTGGCCACTGGGCCGCCCTGGAAGGGCGCGCAAATACCAAAAATATATATGCCCTGGATACAGGCTGTGTTTGGGGTGGCTGCCTGACCGCCATGCGACTCGGTGACGAACAGTTTTTTTGTACGGACTGTCGTGCGTGATCGGCTCACAGAAGTGCATACAGGGCATAGCGAGGGCAGCCCGGGATACGTTTTTTAAAACGGCAACAACCAAGCCGGCACAGCGGATGGTTATTGCGGGCCTGCTTCCACAGCGCTAATCTCCAACTCCTTGAGCTTTCGCGTCAGGGTATTGCGGCCCCAACCCAGCAGCGCTGCTGCATCCCGTTTGCGCCCGGCGGTGTGCTTTAGTGCAATTTCAATCAGTGCCCGCTCAAAGGCGGGAACCGCTTCGCTGAGGATATCCCGCCGCCCGGCAGTGAGAGCTCGGTCCGCCCAAACCCGCAGGTTTTTTTCCCAGTCGAGCGACGATTCTGCATCTGTACCCTGGTGGCACAACAACTCTTGAGGGAGATCTTCCCTGTGCACCTCGCGGCCGGAGGCCATCACGGTGACCCAGCGACAGGTATTTTGCAACTGGCGCACATTGCCGGGCCAGTCGTAAGCGGAGAGACAATCCTCGGCCTCCCGCGTCAGGATCTTGGGCTGTACCCCCAGGTCCCTGGCGGCGGCATCAAAGAAATGGCGCACCAGCCTGGGAATATCCTCGCGGCGATCGGCGAGCCTGGGAATATGGATGCGAATAACATTCAGGCGGTGGAAGAGATCTTCGCGGAATCTGTGCTGCAGTGCCAATGCTTCCAGGTTTTGGTGTGTGGCGGCAATGATGCGCACATCCACTTTTACCGGCGTATGGCCACCTACACGGTAAAATTCCCCGTCCGACAGCACGCGCAGCAAGCGCGTCTGGGTCTCTGCCGGCATATCGCCGATCTCATCCAAAAATAGCGTGCCGCCATTGGCCTGTTCAAAGCGCCCGGCACGCAGGGAAGCCGCACCGGTAAAGGCCCCCTTCTCATGGCCAAACAGTTCCGACTCCATCAGGTCCCTGGGAATCGCCGCCATGTTGAGCGCGATAAACGGTTTATCCCTGCGCGGGCTGTGATTGTGCAAAGCCTGCGCCACCAGCTCTTTGCCGGTGCCGGATTCACCATTGATCAACACGGTAATATTTGAATGGGACAAGCGCCCGATAACGCGAAACACCTCCTGCATGGCCGGTGCTTCGCCGATCATTTCCCCACCACCTGAACCCTTCGCCAACTCCACAGGTTCTCCACGGCCTTGGCTGCTGGTGTGAAGCAGCGCGCGTCGGGTGACCGCCACAGCTTCGTCGATATCGAAAGGTTTGGGCAGGTATTCAAATGCCCCACCCTGGTAAGCGGCCACCGCGCTATCGAGATCCGAATGGGCTGTCATGATAATAATGGGCAGCGACGGGTACTCTTCCTGAAAGCGCTGCAGTAATTTGAACCCGTCGGCGCCCGGCATGCGGATATCACTGATCACCACATCCGGTGGTGTGTTGTAAAAATCCTCCAAAGCGCGGTTGCCATTCTCGTAACACCGGGTTTCGATCCCCGCCCGTGAGAGCGCCCGCTCAAGTACCCAGCGGATCGATTTATCGTCGTCAATGATCCAAACGCGATGACTCATGCTCTAGCACCCTGTATTGGCGGATTTGGATGAAAGTGGCAGGTAGATTTGGAACACACTGCCTCCGGAGCGGCTGTCATACTGGATCAGGCCACCGTGCTGGTTGATGATGTTCTGGGAGATGGAGAGCCCCAGCCCCGTGCCCTCGGCGCGCCCGGAAACCATGGGAAAGAAAATCTGCTCCCTGAGCGCCTCGTCAATGCCAGGGCCATTGTCCTCAACCTCAATGCAGCAGACCAGTGGGCAGAGACGTCGACCGATGGTAAAACGCCGCTGTATGCGGGTGCGTAAAACAATCTCACCGCTGGTGAGGCCGGAATCCTCGCCAACAGCCTGCATGGCATTGCGGACAATATTCAGCAGAGCCTGTAGCAACTGCTCGCGATCCGCCGGCACTTCCGGTATGGAGGGATCGTAGTCGCGGCAAATGTGCAGCCTGCCCTCACATTCCGCATCCACCAGTTGCGCCACCCGTTCGAGCACCTCGTGCACATTGGTGGCCATCAGCTTCAGGCGCTGGCGCGAACCCAACAGGTGATCCACCAACTGGCGCAGGCGATCCACCTCCTCAATGATGACCTGGGTATATTCCTTCAGGGCAGGGTCCGGCAGCTCCCGCTGCAACAGCTGGGC
This sequence comes from Microbulbifer sp. 2205BS26-8, assembly GCF_030731025.1. Classification (NCBI taxonomy): domain Bacteria; kingdom Pseudomonadati; phylum Pseudomonadota; class Gammaproteobacteria; order Cellvibrionales; family Microbulbiferaceae; genus Microbulbifer; species Microbulbifer sp. 2205BS26-8. Next base: position 51,267 of record NZ_JAVAMR010000006.1, read on the forward strand.
AGCACCGCGAATACCACCCAAGGGGTTTTTGACTTCGTGGGCCATGCCGCGCACCAGGTTGCGCGTGGTCTCGCGGGTGTTGTACAGCGTATCCTCACGCGCGATGCGCAACAGCCGCTCCACCGGTTGCACCTCAACCAAGAGCATTCCCAGCTCCGACACCGGGGCTACCGAGTAGTCCACGATGCGCATTTCCCGGTTGTGCAGGTGCCAATGGGCGCGGCGCACCGTATACCTCTCCCCCTTTACTAACACCTCCCGCAAAGCCTGCCAGGAGCCGGTTTCGCGCACCACCTCATCCAGCGACAACCCGATGACCCTGGCGCTGGAGGCACTGAGCAGGTCCTCGGCGGCATTGTTCAGATAGCGCAGCGACAATTCGCTATCCAACATCAGCACAGCGGAAGTCAGGTTGTCCAGCAGCTGGCGGTCATTCAGCATTCAGTCGTTTCCAGTTCAATTCACAAGCCGGCGCCGTGTTCTGCGCGCGGTGTCACAAGCTCTTGAGTTTGGTCAGTGCAAAAAGCAAACCAAAATGGCGCACGGGGACAGGGATAGCCCTAAAGTCATCCCTGCCTGGGGATATCTACAGCCAGTGTCGTTTTTTAAGCCCGTCACGATGCCCATTCCGAAGAAGCCCGACACAACGCCCGAATGCGAGAATGCACCATATCGGTGCAAAGTTCAAAATTCAACCAAAAGGAAATGATTGGGACGGCCCCGGATGCCGGAGACTCCGCTGCCAGCGCTAGCGGCGGTGTGGGTTGGGAATGCCTTCGGCCTGCTTTGCAAGTGCCGGTACACCCCTACCTGGCGGGCAGGTTGACACTGGGGCGCTGCACATACAGGGTGATCGCCGGGGACTGGGCCAGTACCCGGCCATTGGCATCGGTGAGGACCACCTGCACACTGTGGCTGCCGCGCTCCAGCATTGAGAGATCCAGGGCGGAACCACTGGAGCTGCCGCGCCAGGGCTGGCCGTCGATCACTGCAAAGAAACGAGCGCCGTCTGGATAGACTGGCTGCACGTCCACCTGCAGGGCAACCAGGCGCTGTCCCGGCGGTATAGTGGCGCCATCTTGGGGGCTGACTATGCGGATAGAGACCGGGCCCAGGCCCGCTCCCGCACCGCTGTCTGCCTTTGGGGACAATTTGCGCATCGGCAACGGACGCGGCAGGGTGATGGGCTGGATATTGATAGGCGCCAGCTCCACCTTCTCTGCCTGCCTGTCTACCGGGGGGGTATCACTGAAAGTCACCTGGCCGTCCGGGCCGACGATCTTGTAAATGGCACCGGATTCTTTACTGCCATCGGGGCCAGCAGACACCATCAGAGGCACAGCGAGCAACAGTATCTGCAGCAGTCTTGGAATTCCCATAGCGATGATCAACCGCAACCTGCGGATGCTCCCTTTACAGGCCCCGTGACGGAGCGCAACCAGTCGGGACAATCGGCCACCGCCAAGAACCCAACACCGTGATTGAAACGACAGCGCGAAAGCTGCCCTATTCACAGTTCACAGTGTACCCCCATTAAAAAAGCCCGCGCCAGGGCAGTGCGGGCTTTTCGCCAAGCGGTCGACAGTCTCTCGGTGCGCAGTCGCCGTTACACGGAGTAGTACATATCAAACTCCACCGGGTGGGTGGTCATGTTCAGGCGCTCAACCTCTTCGCGTTTCAGCTCGATGTAAGCATCAATCGCGTCATCGGTGAATACTCCCCCCTCAATCAGAAAAGCGCGGTCCCTGTCCAAAGCGTCCAGGGCCCCCTCCAGGCTGTCGGCCACTGTGGGGTACTCGGCCAGCTCTTCCGGCGGCAGGTCGTACAGGTCCTTGTCTGCGGCATCACCGGGGTGGATCTTGTTTTTGATCCCGTCCAGGCCCGCCATCAGCAGTGCCGCAAAAGCCAGGTAGGGATTGGCGGTCGGGTCCGGAAAGCGGGTCTCAATGCGCTTGCCCTTGGGCGAGGTCACGTAGGGAATGCGGATGGACGCCGAGCGGTTGCGCGCGGAGTAAGCCAGGATCACCGGCGCCTCGAAACCGGGCACCAGACGCTTGTAGGAGTTGGTGGAGGCGTTGCACAGCGCGTTCAGGGCGCGGGCGTGCTTCACAATACCGCCGATGTAGTACAGAGCGGTTTCCGACAGGCCGGCGTAGGTGTCGCCGGCAAACTGGTTGACCCCACCTTTCGAGAAGGATTGGTGTACATGCATGCCCGAACCGTTGTCACCAACCAGTGGCTTGGGCATAAAGGTAGCGGTTTTGCCGTAGGCATGGGCAACATTGTGCACGGCGTACTTGAGAATCTGAACCTCATCGGCTTTTTTCGTCAGGGTATTGGCGGCAACCCCGATCTCACACTGGCCGGCGGTACCCACCTCGTGGTGGTGTACCTCAACATGCAGGCCCATCTGCTCCATGGCGGAACACATGGCGGCACGGACATCGTGCAGGGAATCCACCGGCGGCACCGGGAAATAGCCCCCTTTGATACCCGGGCGATGACCGATATTGCCTTCGGCAAAACTGTGTCCGGAAGACCAGGCCGCCTCTTCAGAATTGATCTTGTAGAAGGCCCCACCCATTTCCGCGCCCCAGGTGATGTCGTCGAATACGAAGAATTCGGGCTCCGGCCCGAACATCGCTGTGTCACCCAGACCGGTGGACTTCAGGTACTCCTCGGCGCGCAGGGCGATGGAACGTGGATCGCGCTCATAGCCCTGACCGGTGACGGGATCAACGATATTGCAGCGCACAATGACCGTGCTCTCGTCGGTAAAGGGATCGAGGAAAGCGGTTTCGTCATCCGGCATCAGAATCATGTCGGACTCGTTGATCCCTTTCCAGCCAGCAATGGAGGAACCATCGAACATCTTGCCCTCTTCAAAGAACTCACCATCCACTTCCGACGCGGGGATGGAAACATGCTGTTCTTTTCCCTTTGTATCGGTGAAGCGCAAGTCTACCCACTTGGCTTCACTTTCATTGATCAAATCGAGCGTTTTCACTGACATTGCAGCCCTCCAGGTCTTGAAAAAAATTGGTCGCTATGCCTTTTGCTGCCGGCATTCACGCTGTACCTGGCGTGAAATGAAGCAAGGAGTGTGCCAAATCAGGGCATCCACGCCCTGACGGCGACGGTCCCGGTCGCCGGGCCGGCTGAGGCAGGATAGATGCCTTATGGCCGGGCAGCTACCGAGAAGTGCACCAGTATGGCACATCCCGAGCCAACAGGCGCACCACTTGAGTGCACCTCCCGGTCCCCTCCGCCTGGTTTATACTGTCGCATCTTCTATCAACAGCAGTACCCGGCGAATTCCCATGCACTTTGTCGTCAAGTTTTTCCCCGAGATCACCATCAAGAGCAATCCCGTGCGCAAACGTATGTCGCGCCAGCTGAAAGACAACCTGCAGCGCCTGCTACAACAACTGGACGACCGTATCCAGGTGCGCAAGGACTGGGAAAAGATCGACGTGATTGCCCCGGACGCCGTGGCCCACCTGGGTGATCGCATCGAGGAGGTACTCTCCAACACGCCCGGCATCGCCAACTTCTCCCGTGTGCGCCAGTTCCCCCTGGGCGACCTGCACGATATCTACGAGAAAACCCTGCCGGTGTGGGGCCCAGCACTGAAGGACAAGACGTTCTGCGTGCGCGTAAAGCGCAGCGGCAAACACGAGTTTCAATCCCTGGATGTAGAGCAGTATGTGGGCGGCGGCCTCAACAGGAACACCGAAGCGGCCGGGGTAAAACTGAAAAATCCGGATATCACGGTAAAACTGGAGATCCGCCACGACAAACTCAATGTCATTGAGAAGCAGCACCCCGGTCTCGGCGGCTTCCCTCTGGGTACCCAGGACCCGGTGCTGTCGCTGGTATCCGGCGGCTTCGATTCCACCGTGGCCAGCTACCTGACTATCAAACGCGGTATCCGCACCCACTTCCTGTTTTTTAATCTGGGGGGACGCCAGCACGAATTGGGTGTTAAGGAGGTGGCTTATTATCTGTGGAACAAGTTCGGCGCCTCTCACCGGGTGCGCTTTGTCACTGTGCCCTTCGACGAGGTAGTGGCAGAAATTCTCGAACGGGTCGATGACTCCTATATGGGCGTGATCCTAAAGCGCATGATGTTGCGCGCTGCCAGTGTGATGGCAAAAGAGCTGGAAGTGGATGCACTTGTGACCGGCGAAGCCATTGCGCAGGTCTCCAGCCAGACCCTGAAGAATCTCGCAGTCATCGACAGCGTCACCGATACCCTGGTGCTGCGCCCGCTGATTGCCAGCAACAAGACCGACATTATCAGGACTGCGCGGGCAATCGGCACAGAAGAATTTGCCGCCAATATGCCAGAATACTGCGGCGTGATTTCGGTAAAGCCCACCACCCGCGCCAAAATCGAGAAAGTGGAAAGCGAGGAGAACCGCTTCGACTTCACTGTCCTCGATCGCGCCATCGGCAACCGCGTGATCCAGAACATCGACGAGGTGATCGAAGAAGTAGGCGGACAGGCGCCGGAGGTGGATATCCGTGAGGAACCCGGCAGTGCGGTAGTGATCGATATCCGCCACCCGGACGAAGAGGAACTGGACCCGCTGGAACTGGAAAACGGTGCAGTACAAACCATTCCCTTCTACCAACTCAACAACCGCTTTGCCCAACTGGACCAGGCGCAGGAATACCTGCTGTATTGCGCCCGCGGTGTGATGAGCCGCCTGCACGCCTCCCATCTGCTCGACGAGGGCTACCGCAATGTGGGCGTCTACCGGCCGCAAAGGCCCCATCGGCAGGAGAAGGCGGGAGTGGGCAAAACCGGAAAATAACCCCGCTAAGGATTCACACCGGGAGAAGTTTCGTGCGGGCCGCGGGGCACGGTGGCCTGTACACCAGTTAGCTGCCGCAAGTAACCCCCAGGTGCGCCGCCAAAACCGGTATCAATTTCTCCTCGGGCAAAAACCCCCTCAGCCAGCCCGCGGGTGCGCCGTGGCGGTCGATCAGCAGGGTGAAAGGTGTGGCGGGAATAGTACCTACTGTATCGAGCAGCGCACTGCTGATCTGGAAGGCGGGAAAATCCGGGCGCAGCCTGCGGTATTCCGCCATCAGTGCCCTGCGGGAGCCGTTGGTGCCCACCGCCAGGGGCTGAAACTGACCGGGGCATTGGGCCAACAGCCGATTGAGCACTCGCACCTGGCGAAAGCACCAGGGGCACTCGGGTTCAAAAAACACCATCAACGCTGGTTGCCCCTGGTACTGCGCAAGGCTGATACGCCCGGGGCTGGCCAGGTCTCTCAGTGTCAGATCCAAAAGCGAAGCGCCCTGCGCAGCAGCGGGAAAGGCCGGTATGCACAGGGTAAACAGCAGGAACAGGGGTAAAAAACGGCGCACTACTACCAGTTCCAGTCAAAGCCCAGATAGAATTCCCGGCCGCGCAGCGGGCCGTAGATATAGGCCACATCGTAAGCGCCGCCGACATCCCAGAACAGCGGGGTTTCCGCATCGTTAACCTGGGTGTAGTCGGTGATGTTATTGCCGCCGACATACACGTTCAGGTTTTCACTCACGTCGAAGGCCACCTTCATATCCAGGGTCCAGTAGCTTTCCGCGCTGTCGCTCTTGCGCTCTCTGCCAGGCTGGTTGTAACCCTCATAACCGTAATCCCCCAAGTCCCGCTGGCCCACCCAACTGGCGCTGGCATATAGCATCCAGGGGCCGCTGCCATAGTCCAGACTGAACAGCGCCCGTTGTTCGATGGGCGCTATGGCGTAGGATTCCTTGAAAATGCGATCATAGTCGTAGCCTTCCAGGGTAACGGCGAGTTTCAGTGCCTCATTCAGGGTGTAACCGAGACTGATATCCCCAGCGCTGACAACCGCGCTTTCGCGCATCTGTGTCAGCAGTGGCACACCGTTTTCAGTTTCTCCCAGTGCAGCCAAATGCTCCACGGCTGTGTGTGCCAGTGACAGGGTGCCACTCAGGCGTTCACCCTCGTAGCTCAGCGCGTAGGTTGCGGAGAGGGACTTTTCCAGTTTGTCGATCTCGATGGCAAAGCCATCACCGGCATCCAGAATACCGTGGTCGGTCTCGAAGAAAGACAGCGGAGCGCGGTAGCCGCGGCCAAAGGCCAGGCGCGATGTCCATTGGTCGCTGTGCAGGTAGCGCATATCGATCCGTGGAACCAGCAGGGTCTCCTCAATCTCGGTGCCGGGCTTTTCCTCCGCCACAAAGTCGGCGCGCACCCTGTCGAGGCGCACCGCGGCGGCGACTTCCAGTTGTGGCGACACCTGCCAGGTATCCTGCAGGTAGACGCCACCGGTGCGGTAGTCGAAACTGTCCTCCACATAGTCGGCGCTCCCGGCACCCGCAACGGAATCGGAGCGCATTTTCTCGTCGCGCAAATCCATACCGAAGGTCAGGGTGTGCGCCTCGCTCACTATCAGGTTGTTGCGCCAGTCGAAGTAAAAGAGGTGGTCGGTCGCCGCATAGTCAAACCCCTCGTAAAAGGAATCCTGTCGGTGTTCAGACCAGGCCAGGGTGACCATGGCATTGTAGTGTTCACTGAATTCCCGCAGCCAGTTGGCGGAAACCTCGGTGCGCTCTGTATCGATCCACTCGGTGGTCTCCCAGGGTTTACCAGTGAACTTGGCGCGTACATCGTCATTTTCGAACAGGTGCTCGGATTCCACACCGTCAAAACCCCGCAGCACTGTGCCGATGCTATAGCCCTGGGGGCCGCCGAAGATGGTGGAGTCGGTGTAGGCCAGGCGCAGCACCAGGTTGTCGCGTTCAGTGAAATCATGGGAGACACGGCCAACGTAGCTGGTATTTTCCTGCAACGGGGCTTCGCTGACGCCGTTGTTATCGTTGTCCATCTGGTGATGCTTGTCACCCTGGTACACCAGGCTGGTGCGGGTGCGGTCATCGTCGCTGACATGGCTGCCCATCATACCGACGAAGAAGCTGTCGTTATCCTCCCAGGAAGCGTTGATATTGAAGCCGGTTTCCTGTGGCTCCTTGGAAATCACGTTGATGGTGCCGCCAATGGCCTCGGGGGCAAGCAGCGAAGCACCGGCGCCACGCGCCACTTCGATACGCTCCACCCCGGTAGTGGCGAGGGCGTCCACCGCATAGTAGCCGGCCATCATGGTGTGCAGGGGGATCCCATCGGTGAGGATGGTGGAATGCTCACCGCGCATCCCGTTGAGCATAATGCGCTTCACGCCGCACATGGAGCACTCGTTCGAGACCCGCACGCCGGGGGATTTCTCAATGGCCTGGGTCAGGTTGACCGCCTGCATGGCCTTTATGCGGGTTTCATCCACCACCTCGGTTTTCTGGATGGCGTCCAGCAGGGTACCGGCGTCGTACAGGCGTTGGCGCACGCCCACAACCACCGTTTCCTCGATAACGTCATTTAAGGACCCCTCGGCCAGGGGTTCGGCCGCGAAGGCGGTTGGCAGGGCTGCGGCAAAAATCGCCGATGACAGCAAAGTGCGATGATAAGCGGGCATGGCCTACTCCGGATTCCTGTTACGATACTTCTAATAAATACGAATGATAAACTTTCTCATTCTGAGTCGCAAACAATAATCGCGGAGTCAACGGGACTGTCCGGCACAGTCATCCACGGTTTGAATTTCTACAGGCAATGAATTTCATCAGCCCACCACGGCGGCCAGGCAGGCCGCCGCTACTTTCAGGGTTATGTTTGGAGGAAAATTTCCGGCTGGGCGCAGGTTTGGCAATTGATCCAAATCAATTTCAAGCAACCTCAGGTCCCTGTATAACGATACGTTCAACAGCCTGCCAGGGCATTGCCATCACTGATGGCTGTTATCCTTCCTTGGCGTTCAGCATTTCTGAATCCGGCACTATGGATTTCTTTGGACCCGGTCCAAGCAATTGGCAAATTTCTGTAAAAATAGCTTCCGCAGTTTGCCTGGTGGTTGGTTTTTTGAAGGTTTGTTTTTTCTCCAACCAAAACCAACGGATACCATTTTCTCCACCCGCAAGAGGATCACCCTTATGCGCCTATTCTGCATAGTCAGTGAAAATCATATCCGGCGCATCGCCCCACTCAATGAATAGCCCTGCATCGAAAGGCTATTTTTTCATGGAGCATTGTGGCTTCACCAGGCCATTGAGATCCCTGTCGGGTCGCCCCTACCGGAAAAATCCATTGCTCAGCGGTTGTCATTGTCCAGCGTCCGTTCCTTTTGGATGCGCAGATACACTTCCTCCCGGTGCACAGGCGTGGATTTGGGGGCCTCTATGCCCACTCTCACCTGGTTACCCGAAATACCCAATACGGTGACGGAAACATGGGTTCCAATTCTGAGGTTCTCGCCTGGCCGGCGCTTTACCACCAACATAAGCCTTTCCTTCCGGGTCGCAAATCCCGGGGTGATTTTTAGAGAGGGGGACACCTGGAAAAAAACGATTGAAGGCAAGGCAGGGGAGGTGCACGGGAACGGTAGGCGGTAAAGCAGAACCGGCGGACGCAACGCTCCCAAAGCCTGGGCAACCGCGCCAGGTACCTGCAGGGACTCCGCTTTATTGAAGACGAGCGGGCTTCTAGCGTATTATCCATATAGCCATTTTGATAGTTCACTTATCAATTTGGTTAGCTGGCCCTTGGTGTCCTACCACCTTGGGTCAGCGCCTTTTACTTACGCTTAGGTCACACTACCGTTCTCCTGTGGAAAGAATGGCGCTTTGAAAAAATGCCTGGGGGTTTGGGGCCTCTTGCGCTATTGGTGCGCAGAAACTGGCCCAAATATTCATCAATAACTATGGATTTTACGCCGCTTTACCCCTGAAGAAAACCGAATGCAATCCAATAAGATCATTTTGGTGCCTATATTTCCAGGCATGTACGCCTAGAAAAACCGCAGTTGCCCCTTTAAAAAATGCACATTCAGTTGGCACTTCTCAGTGCCACTCACATTCGAATGCAACTATAAAATGTGGCGATTCTTAGCGTGGTGAAACGGCACAAGGATAGGGCAATGTCAAACAGAACACTTTTAGAGTTAAAAAACATTGGAAAAACCGTGGCATCCAGGCTGTATCAAATTGGTATCACCAATGAAGCCGAATTGCGAAAGCTCGGTTCGGCCAAAGCCTATCGATGGCTCTCGGAGAAAAATACGGAAAAACAACTTCCCGTTTGTTATTATCTGTATTCCCTGGAGGGCGCAATCCAGGACAGACATTGGGATGTGTTTTCTGAAAGGGAGAAGACAGCGCTGAGGTTGTCGGCGAGACTCACGAAGTAAACAAGCTCCAAATCGAATGGAGTCACGGCAGGTTTCAGCTCCCCACACCCACAGACCTGTACCACCCAGGTCCTGATCACTCAATAAGTCCCTTCAGGATGGGCAAGCGTGCAGTGACCTGATATTTTCCCGGGCCCTTCCCAAAAAGCCCATGCCCCTGGTGTTTTATCCCTAGGGGCTGTCATTGATAATCCGTCCAGGGTAAACCACTGTCCGATGGACGATCAGAATTACTGACAGGAGGTCGGGATTGGGCATTCTAGATATTGTGTGATCCCGAAGCGGGAGACTATACACTAATCCCCGAGTTCGCTTTTAGTGCCCGTCATTAGCGCGTGCGGGGACATCCGTAGCTGCATGGTCAAATTCTAGGGTTTTACCGGGCGGGAATTCCATACACCGTCTTCTTGGTGATACCGGTGACAGGCGCATGAGCATATTGTGCATTCGCTGACTAACCCAGGAAGAAACTGCAGGTGTCATTGAAATACCCAGTCATTTTTACACTACACCGGAGAACGTATGGATGACCTAACCCGCATAAAGTATCTCCCAATTGCGTTGAAACTTATAGGCCTATTTTTTATTTTTGCCATTTACCCGATGATGGTATGGATATGGCCTGCTGGATGGGGATGGACACCACCGCAGCCTGAGTATGAGCAGATTTTGATGGGCATATTCGCAACACTGGGTGTTTTTCTGTTTCTCGCCGCGGAGAATCCTGCCGCCAATGTCAGCCTGATTTGGTTCACCATCTGGTTGAACCTGGTCTATGCCACCATTATGTTGTTAATGGTGTTGGCTGATCGAGCTGAACTGGCAAATCTGATCGGCAATATCCCTGTGCAATATTTAATAGCCGGCGTTCTCTGGTATTTGATGCCCGCACACAATTTCAAAAAGAAAAAGAATACTGATGACTAGAATACCCTCAAGATTTACACTGTATGGCGCCGTGGGATTCCGTGGGTGTTTTTGATGCCTATAAAACCCAGGTTTTATTTGCGCTATAGGCTGGCAGAGGGCGATGCGCATTCCAACCCTTTTGCAAAGCTGCCGAAAAAGTCCCTGCCACTATGCCCTACCGTCAAAGCACTCAGGACTACACCCTGTTGCCTCCCGGAATATCCGGCTCGATTGGAAGCCGCAGATGCGCCGTGCTGTTCTATAGTAAACATCAGCGGCGGTACTGTAGAATAGGATCTGCCAACAAATAAAGAGGGAAAGTACCATGGGCAGACGCATCAAACTGGAGTTTGCTGCTACGGATGGATTGATGGTGGCGGGCCTATTGGAGATGCCTGATGTCAACCCACATTCCTTTGCCCTGTTTGCCCATTGCTTTACCTGCGGTAAGGATGTGGTGTCGGCCTCACGCATTGCGCGTGCACTGGTCACCCGGGGCTGCGCCGTGTTGCGATTTGATTTTACCGGGCTCGGTGGCAGTGATGGTGACTTCGCCAATTCCAACTTTTCGTCGAACGTGAATGATCTGGTAATGGCTGCCAATTTCCTGCGCGATCACTACCGTGCCCCTTCTTTATTAATTGGCCATAGCCTGGGGGGCGCTGCGGCTCTGGCAGCCGCCCATTCGATGCCAGAGGTCAGAGGGGTGGTCACCATCGGTGCCCCGGCAGACCCGCACCATGTCGTGAAGCAGTTTGGCTGCAAGCTCGATGAGATCAATACCCGGGGTGTGGCGGAGGTAACATTGGCCGGCAGGCGCTTTACCATTAAAAAACAGTTTCTGGATGACCTGGATAACCACTACCAGTCAGAAAAAATTGCAAAATTGAAAAAACCCCTGCTGATATTTCATTCTCCAGTGGATGCCACAGTATCGATCCACGAAGCTGAAAAAATTTTCCGCAGCGCCAAACATCCCAAGAGTTTCATCAGCCTGGATAACGCCGATCATTTACTGACCAAGGCCAGGGATGCCGAGTATGTTGCAACTACATTGGCCGCCTGGGCAACACGATATATTGAGGAACCGGAGAATATTGAACAAAAAGACTCTGCCATACCCAGCGGACATGTGCTGGTTAAAGAAAAGAACAGGCAGTTTACCCGCACAGTGATCAGTGATTCCCATGTATGGCTGGCCGACGAACCCACGGCAATGGGTGGCAACGACCTTGGCCCCGATCCTTATGAACACTTATTGGCGGCACTCGGCACCTGCACATCAATGACAATTCGCATGTATGCCAGGCACAAAAAAATTCCCCTGCAGGACGTCTCGGTGCACTTGAGCCACAATCGCGAACATGCCCGTGACTGCGAGGATTGCGAATCCAGCCCACAGAAAATTGAAGTGATCAACAGAGTGGTCACCCTGGTCGGCGATTTGACCGATGAGGTACGGGATCGTCTATTACAAATTGCTGACCGGTGCCCGGTCCATCAGACCCTGCACAGCGACCTCAAAATCATCACGAAACGGGATTAACTTGCCGCAGTTTGACCCTGTTGTGGCAGTTATCTCTCCCCAAGGCGTGCGCTCTGGGTTCAGGCCCAATTATGTAGGGTGGTATAGGCAAATTTCCATTCTGCAATGCATAGCCTGTAACCTCATCCCCGTTACAAGAATCCCCTTTCCAGATCACAGGTCATGCATTGCTCACAGCCTGTATTGCACCTGCTCCAGGCCAGTGTGAACCCGGGATGGAGGAGGCATTACCGCTGCAGATAGCCACCTACCACAATACCATCCTCAACGCGCCCATTGACCGGGGGCCCCCGTGTTCTTCGTGCAGGAGCGAGACAGAATCGCGCTTGTAAGCCACCTCTTACGTTATCAAAAGTTGGGGCTATAATTGGCAACTTTTCCGTTTGGCTCCTGCAGGAGATAGCGTTACGAATGTGTACATTGCTGTGTACAAATTCTGTTTTATTTAAGGTGTTATGCAGTAAATGTCCAATATTATCAACAACTTAAGAAATGTGGCCATCATTGCCCATGTAGACCACGGCAAAACCACGCTGGTGGACAGGCTCTTGCAGCAGTCCGGCACACTGGATCGCCGCGACGCCGACGCAGAGCGGGTGATGGACTCCAACGATCAGGAGCGAGAGCGCGGCATTACCATACTGGCCAAAAATACTGCCATCCGCTGGCGTGATTACCGCATCAATATTGTTGACACCCCCGGGCATGCCGACTTCGGAGGCGAGGTGGAGCGCGTGCTGTCCATGGTGGACTCGGTTTTGCTACTGGTGGATGCCGTCGACGGCCCCATGCCACAGACCCGCTTTGTCACCCAGAAAGCGTTCGAGCAGGGTCTCAAGCCCATTGTGGTGATCAACAAAGTCGACCGCCCCGGCGCACGCCCCGACTGGGTGATGGACCAGGTTTTTGACCTGTTCGACAACCTCGGCGCCAGCGACGAGCAGCTCGACTTTCCCGTGGTTTACACCTCCGCCTTAAACGGCATTGCCGGCCTGGATGACACCGCTATGGCGGACGATATGGCCCCGCTGTTCCAGCTGATTCTGGATAAGGTACCCCCTCCCAAAGTGGACCTCAACGGCCCTTTCCAGATGCAGATCTCCGCGCTGGACTACTCCAGTTATGTGGGTGTGATCGGCGTGGGCCGTATTACCCGCGGCACCCTCAAGCCAAACCAGCCGGTGGTGGTACTGGACCGCGATGGCAAGGCGCGCAAGGCCAGGGTACTGCAGGTGATGGGTTATCTGGGGCTTGAGCGCACCGAAGTGGAGCAGGCCAGCGCCGGCGACATTGTGTGTATCACCGGTGTGGGCGCACTGAATATCTCCGACACCCTGTGTGACCCGGACACCCCGGAAGCCCTGCCCGCCCTGAGTGTGGACGAACCCACCGTGAGCATGACCTTTCAGGTGAACGACTCCCCCTTCTCCGGCCAGGACGGCAAGTTTGTCACCTCCCGCAACATCCGCGAGCGCCTGGAGCAGGAGCTGATCCACAACGTGGCCCTGCGTGTGGAACAAGGCGATTCCCCGGACAAGTTCAAGGTCTCCGGCCGTGGCGAACTGCACCTGTCCGTGCTGATCGAGACCATGCGTCGGGAGGGTTTTGAGCTGGGTGTGTCCCGCCCGGAAGTAGTGCAGAAGGCGGTGGACGGCGACATCCACGAGCCCTACGAGGCTGTGGTCATCGACGTTGAGGACCAGCACCAGGGTTCGATTATGGAAGAACTGGGCCTGCGCAAGGCGGAGCTGACCAATATGGAACCGGACGGTAAAGGCCGCGTGCGCCTGACGTTTATCGTGCCCTCCCGCGGTATGATTGGCTTTCGCAGCCAGTTCCTCACCCTCACCAGCGGCTCCGGCATTATGACCAGCATATTCGACCACTACGGCCCGGTAAAACAGGGTGAGGTAGGCAAACGCACCAATGGCGTGCTGGTCTCCATGGTCAACGGCAAAACCCTCGCCTATGCCCTTTACGCCCTACAGGATCGCGGCCGCCTGTTTCTTGGCCACGGAGAGGACATCTACGAGGGCCAGATCGTCGGCATCCACTCGCGCGGCAATGACCTGGCGGTAAACCCTACCAAGGCCAAGCAGCTTACCAATATCCGCGCCGCCGGCACAGACGAGGCCCTTACCCTTACCCCACCGATTCGCCACACACTGGAACAGGCTCTGGAGTTTATCGAAGAGGATGAACTGGTAGAGGTAACCCCCAACCATATCCGCCTGCGCAAGAAGATTCTGCAGGAGAATATGCGCAAGCGGGCGAAGAAGTAGGCAGGCACGTTGTGTTAGAAAAATGCTAGAGACCCCACAGCTCTTTTCACAGCCTGCTCGCGTGGTGTCCCGGCATTGCCAACCGGGTTAACCGGTTTCCAGCAGGAACGTCACGGGACCATCGTTGACCAGGGTAATCTGCATGTCCTCGGCAAACACACCACAGGCCACGGGCGCAAACCGGATTCGCGCCTGGGCAACAAAGTGGTTGTAGAGGACTTCGGCCTGCCCGGGGCTGGCGCCACGGCTGAAGCTGGGGCGCAGGCCGCGCCCGGTCTCCGCCACCAGGGTAAACTGGCTGACCACCAGCAGCCCCCCACCGGCCTGCTGCAGGTTACAGTTCATTCTGCCGCTTTTATCGGGGAATACCCGGTAGTTCAGCACCTTATGCAGCAGTTTGTCGGCATCCTCAGCAGTATCCCGGGCCTCTATGCCCAGCAGCAACAGTAGGCCGCGATCAATAGCACCGACCGACTCCCCGGCGACATCCACCCGAGCGTGACTCACCCGCTGAATCAATCCTTTCATCTCACACCTCTTCGCCCCTCTGGAACCCTGCGTATAAATGCCCTAGATTAGCGAACTGATTCGCAGAGAGAAACCGGGAGGGGGTATGAGAAAACAGTTGACTTTGCTACTGGCCGGAGCCGTGACCGCAGTGACTGTACAGGCAGCGGACCGCTATCCAGACAGTAAGACCGTCTCACAACAGGATATATACTTCGGCACCAAAGTGGAGGACCCCTATCGCTGGCTCGAAAACACGGCCACAGGGGATGTCAAAGACTGGGTAGCGGTACAGAACGCTTACGCCCTACCGCGCCTGAAGCAATTGCCGGGCTGGCAGAAAATCAATGACCGTCTCACCAAGCTGTGGCGCTATGAACGCTATGGGGTGCCGTACAAGAAAGAGGGCAGTTACTACTACAGCTACAACAGCGGTGACTGGGATCAGAATGTCTTTTACCGCACCGCAGATCTGGCCCGGGAAGGCAAACCCATCCTGGATCCACGCAGCCTGAGCGAGGACGGGACTATCGCGACCAAGCGCCTCACGGTCAGCCCCAAGGGCCGCTACCTGGCCTATGGAACCTCCGATGGCGGGACCGACTGGACCGACTACCACATTCGCGATTTGCGCACCGGCAAAGACCTTGAGGACCGGCTGACCGGCATCAAGTTCAGCGGCGCCAGTTGGGCGGCCGATGAGTCCGGCTTTTATTACAGCCGCTACCCATTCAACAAAGCGGGCCGTGCCGATGACAGCAAACAGGTAGCGGTGTATTTCCACCGCCTGGGGGAACCGCAGAAACACGACCGGCTGGTATATCAGATTACCGACCACCCCACGCGCAACCCTGATGCCATGGTAAGCGACGACGGCCATTACCTACTGTTGAACATCTTTGACGGTTACGATTCTAACGGCTTCTATTATCGGGATCTGCGCGACGACAGTCACAAGGTGGTAAAGTTGCTGGACGAATGGGATGGCCTCTACCAGTTTCTCGGTAACAAGGGTAAAACCTTTTTCTTCGAGACCAGCGCGGGGGCGCCTTTGGGGCGGGTGATCGCCATCGACCTCGATAAGCCACAGCGCAAAAACTGGCGCGAGCTGGTACCGGAAAGTGACAGCGTGCTGCAGAGCGCAAGTTTTATCGGCGACCGCTTCGTATTACATTACCTGGAAGATGCCAAATCACGGGTGCTGGTGACCGACACCAATGGCAAGCAGCAGTACGAGTTGAAACTGCCCGGCGTGGGTTCGGTGACCGGCTTCTATGGTGAACCGGATGAAGTGGAAACCTTCTTCTCGTTCAGCAACTTTATTACTCCGCCGAGCATTTATCACCTGAATGTGCAGAACGGGGAAACCGAGCTGTTCAAACAGCCCGAGTATGCCGCTGATTTCTCCGACCTGACGGTAAGCCAGCACTTTTTCAAGAGCAAAGACGGCACCCGTGTGCCCCTGTTTTTGGTACACAAAAAGGGCATGAAACGCGATGGTGCCAACCCGACACTACTGTACGGGTATGGCGGCTTTAACGTCTCAATTCTGCCGCGTTTCTACAACCATTTCGCCGGCTGGTTGGATATGGGGGGCACCCTCGCCCTGGTGAATTTGCGTGGTGGCAGCGAGTACGGCGAAGCCTGGCACCAAGCGGGCACCAAGACGCAAAAGCAAAATGTTTTTAACGACTTTATCGCCGCGGCGGAATGGCTGATCGCAGAAAAAATCACGTCACCTGCAAAGCTCGGAATCAATGGCCGCTCGAACGGTGGCCTGCTTGTGGGCGCTACCCTGGTACAGCGCCCGGATTTATTTGCTGCGGCTCTGCCGGCAGTGGGCGTATTGGATATGCTGCGCTACCACACCGCCTCCGCGAACGCGCGACAATGGTCCAGCGACTACGGCTTGAGTGAAAACCGCGAAGAATTTAGCGCCCTCCACGCCTACTCCCCGGTGCACAATACCCGTGAGGGCACCTGCTACCCAGCCACCCTGATTACCACGGCGGACCGCGATGACCGGGTGGTACCCTGGCACAGTTACAAGTTTGCCGCCGCACTGCAGCAAGACCAGGGTTGCGACAACCCCGCCTGGCTGGCTGTGGAAACCCGCGCGGGCCACGGCGCCGGTAAGCCCGTGTGGATGCAGGTGGAAGATTATGCCAATCAATGGAGCTTCCTCGCCGATCGACTGGGTATGGAGATCAAGTAATCTGATGTTGCAGGTGGCTGCCGGCTGTGGCCGGCGGCACCTGTCGCGGATTGCGCTTGTTTTGCTCGAGCGATACACCCGGCCTGTATACGGGCAGGTAGGACTACCGGGTGATTCCAGCCGTGTTGGACAGGGCCAACCACAGAGACTGTGAGTGGTAAGGCTCATCTTCAGTTACGTTCGGTGGGAACATGAATCATGCATTCGTAACCGGTGCTAACGGTTTTCTCGGCACCAATCTGGTTGAACAGCTCTGTGCTGATGGCTGGCAGGTGACCGCCATGCACCGGCACACCTCCGATATCCGCAAGCTTCGCTCCATGGGGGTGGCTCTGGTGGAGGGCTCTCTGGATGATCCCGATGCACTGCGTAGCGCGATTCCAGGCAATATCGACGCTCTTTTCCATGTCGCCGCCAATACCAGTATGTGGCGCGGTGGCAATGCCCAGCAGTGGCGAGACAATGTAGTGGGCTCGGCCAACATTGCCCGGGTAGCCAGGGAGAAAGGCGTTGGGCGCATGATTGTTACCAGTTCCATCTCCGCTTACGGCTACCATAGGGAAACCATCACCGAAGAGAGTGAAAAACGGGCAGATAACCCCCACCACCACTATCTGTACACCAAGAAGCGCGGGGAACTCGCCGTGCAGAGGGAGATTGCGCAGGGGCTGGATGCCGTATTCTTGAATCCCTGCGCTATTGTGGGGAAATACGATACCCACAACTGGGCGCAAACCTTTTTTTTAATTGATCAAGGCCGGTTGCCGGGTGTACCGCCCGGTTACGGGTCTTTTTGCCACGCCGGTGCTGTGGCGCGGGCACATATTGAGGCCGTAGAGAAGGGCCGCTGTGGCGAGAACTATATCCTTGCCGGCATTGATGCCAGTTTCCTGGAGTTCTTCGGGAAAATAGCTGAACTGCGGCACAAGCCGATGCCCAAGCGCACCACACCGGCGTTTGTGATACAGTCAGTCGCCTGGTGCTCTGATCTCTGGTCGCGGGTGAGCAAACGCGAACCCGTGATTACCCCGCAAAAAGCCACTCTGGTGACGGGTCAGGTTGTGGCGAGCAGTGCCAAGGCGGAGCGGGAACTGAATTACCAATCGGGTGTGGCACTGGAGACTATGTTGTGCGAATGTCACGACTGGTTGGTACAACAAAAATTATTGGAGCCAAAGTGAATCGCAGTCATATCGTTTTTATCCTGGTTGCCCTCCTATTGATTCTGCAATTGATCCAACACTATTTCTTTTCCGGTGCGCCGTAAATGATTTGCAAGCCCTCAAGCCAAGTGGCCCTGGCCGGCACCGCCACACCACTGTGACCTGAACGCTTTCCAAGGAGTCATCAATGCACGAGAAACGCTGCGGCTGGTGCCTGTCTACACCGCTTTACCGCCGTTATCATGACGAGGAGTGGGGACGCCCGGTCACAGATGACAAAACCCTGTTTGAGTTTCTATTGCTGGAGGGAGCCCAGGCGGGCCTGTCCTGGATTACTGTGTTGAACAAACGGGAAAATTACCGGCGTCTGTTCAATGATTTTTCGGTGGAAAAGATCGCACGCTATACACCAAAAAAAGTGGAAAAACTGCTGCAGAATCCGGGCATTATCCGCAACCGTCTCAAGGTGGAGTCCGCGGTAAAAAATGCCCGCGCCACCCTGGCCCTGCGGGATAAGGGGACTTCGCTGTCGCAGTTTCTCTGGCAGTTTACCGATGGCCGGATAATCGTAAACCGCCCCGCTTCTCTCGCACAGGTGCCAGCCAGTACACCCGAGTCCGATGCCATGAGCAAGGCGTTGAAAAAGGCCGGCTTTAGCTTTGTTGGCTCAACCATAATGTATGCCCATATGCAGGCCACCGGGATGGTGAATGACCATTTGCACAGCTGCCCGGCCCACCAGCACTGTGTGGATACGGCGCGGGCGGCGGGCCTGGCAACGAGTCGATGAAGCGACTCATGATCAGAAAAACCTTCACCAGGAGTATTCGGGAAGACTGAAAAAAGTGATCGACTCAGGCATCATCAGCCTAAAAATTGGGGATTTGATTAGTAAACAGCCTCAGGAATTTCGAGTAGAATATTTCAAATCAAAAAAATAGATAGTTGTTAATTCCTGTACTCCAGTTATCATAAAAATAGAAGATATTTTGAGCCTATTACAAAATTGATTATAAACAAGAGCACCAGATACTTTACTACCAAAGCCTAATCGCGGGTGTATCTTGCGCTTTTTAGTAAACCTGGGCCATGAAAGGCCATTCGTAATCTTTGTTGTGAGGAAACTACGTTGAAAAAAGTTCTTGCTATCGGGCTAGCAGCGTCATTAGCTGCTTGTCAAAATAATTACTTGAGCGGTGATACGTCTGCTCACTCTGTGCTGCCTCAAGGGGTTAACTTAATTGAAGAGGTAAAACGTCAAGGTGACGAAATAGTTATTCCTTATAAAAAGTACCAATTGGCCAATGGATTAACAGTTATTATCCATGAGGATAAATCAGATCCATTGGCACATGTTGATGTAACTTATCATGTTGGTTCAGCCCGTGAGCAAATTGGAAACTCAGGCTTTGCCCATTTTTTCGAACATATGATGTTTCAGGGCTCAGAAAATGTTGGGGATGAAGAACACTTTAAAATCGTTTCAGAATCAGGCGGCACTTTAAACGGAACCACCAATACTGACAGAACCAACTATTTCCAAACGGTTCCCGTAAATCAGCTTGAAAAAATGCTCTGGCTGGAAGCTGATCGTATGGGGTTCTTACTGGACGCCGTGACGCAAGAAAAATTTGAAGTGCAGCGTGAAACTGTTAAGAACGAGCGTGGGCAACGAATTGATAACAGACCCTACGGGCGTTTATCTGAGACAATGTCAGCGGCACTTTATCCCGAGGGCCACCCATATTCTTGGCCAGTAATTGGCTACACCGAAGATTTGAACCGTGTTGATGTTAACGACTTGAAGAAATTTTTCTTACGCTGGTATGGTCCAAATAATGCAACGCTTACAATTGGCGGTGCGGTGGACCCAATAAAAACAATGACCCTGGTAAACAAGTATTTTGGTTCGATTCCCAGAGGCCCTGAAGTCATTGATGCAAAGAAGCCTTCGGTTACATTGAATGATGATCGTTATGTATCTTTTGAAGACAACGTTACTTTGCCACTAGTGTTCATGACTTTCCCTACGGTACATGCACGTCATGAAGATGAACCTGCTTTGGACATTTTGGCTGAAATCCTAGGTGGCGGTAAAACCTCTATCTTGTATAAAAATCTGGTAAAGAATGGCTTAGCCGTTGAATCTCAAGTCTATCACCGTTGCCAGGAGCTGGCATGTACTTTCAATATGCTGGCATTGCCCAATCCGGCTGCCGGGAAGTCTTTGGCTGATTTAGAGTCTGTGATTCGAGCCTCTTTCTCAGAGTTTGAGCAGCGTGGAGTGAGAGAAGATGACCTGTTAAAAGTTAAAGCAAAATTAGAATCTAGTGCAATTTTTGGGTTGCAATCTGTTGAAGGTAAAGTAAGTCAACTGGCCTTCTTTGAAACCTTTGCAGGTACGCCTAACTATATCGGGAAGAACATTAAGCGGTACAATGATGTAACTAAGGAAGATGTTGTTCGTGCTTACAATCAATACTTAAAAAATAAACACGCTGTCATTGTCAGCGTGGTTCCCAAAGGGCAGCCTGACGCCGTTGCGAAAACTGATAATTTTAGCATCCCACAAAGAAACATACCTGAAAGAACCCAAGTTAAAATGTCGAATTTGGATACACGACGTGCAACTGACAGCTTTGATCGTTCGGAACAACCCATTGCGGACGCCAATCCGCTTGTCAATGTGCCAGCGTATTGGGAAACACAGCTCAGCAATGGTATTAAGGTTTTAGGTTCGCAAAGTCAGGAAACACCAACGACAAGTATATTAATCAAAATACAAGGCGGTCACTTCGCTGAACCTGTTGATAAAGCTGGATTGGCAAACCTCACAGCTGACTTGTTGAACGAATCAACGACTGCTCGCACTAACGAAGATATGAGTCTTGAATTACAAAAGCTAGGTAGTGATGTAAGGATCTATGCTCGCGACGAAACAATAAATATATTAGTCAGTAGCTTGAGCAAGAATCTAGATGAAACATTGGCATTAGTAGAGGAAAAACTTGTTAAACCAGCATTTAATGATATTGATTTCAATCGCCTCAAGTCTCAAATCATCCAAGGTATTCAGCATGCTCGCAAGGATGACAATGCACTAGCTAATGAAGCCTGGAGTAAGCTTTTGTATGGGGATAGTATTGCAGGTATACCAGCGACTGGCAGCGTGGATAGTGTTAGCAAGCTAACTGTTGCTGATGTAAGGGATTTCTATAACAACTATGTAAAACCTCAGGATGCTGAGTTGATTGTTGTGAGCGATTTACCGCAATCAGAGATTAACAAATCCTTAAATAGGCTGACTTATTGGACGGGTAAAGGAAAGTCATTCAATCGTACTTTTAAGCCCGTGAGCTTTGATCCGCAATCGGTATATATTGTCAACAAAGATAAGGCCGCACAGTCTGTTATTCGCATTGGCAAACCTAGCCTGAAGCGAGATTTCACAGGAGAATTCTATAAATCCGACTTGATGAACTTTAATCTTGGCGGTGCGTTTAACAGCCGTATAAACCTTAATCTTCGCGAAGACAAAGGTTATACCTATGGCGCTCGCAGTCAATTTAGGGCGAGTAAAAACAGTGGCCACTATCAAGTTGGTGCCAATGTAAGAGCAGATGCAACTGACAAATCATTTATTGAATTTGAAAAGGAGCTTAGAGCCTATCGTAACCACGGCATGACTAATGAAGAGCTGGAATTCATGCGCAAAGCGGTTGGACAACGTGATGCAAGAAGCTATGAAACACCCAATCAGAAACTACGGTTTTTAGGTAACATATTGGAATACGATTTACCAGCCAACTTCACTCAAAAGCAAGCCGAAATTATCCAAAATACCAGCCTTGCTGAGCTCAACTCATTGGCTGAAAAGCATTTGGATATTGATACAATGGCAAAATTGGTTGTCGGCGATGTTGAAAGCCTGAAACCACAATTCGAGGAACTTGGCTATAAAGTCAAAGTTATTGATTTAGACAAATAACTGTTTATTTAGGTGTATTAGTTCAGACCAAATCTGACACATCTCCTTGAAAAGGGGGGGTTTACCGGTTTTGATGAAGGTGACGAAACCTGAAACCAAAACCAAGGATAAACCCCATGATTCATACTAACGATCGCATCATTAAACACAAGACCGGTCTGCTCAATCTGGCGGAAGAACTCGGAAATATCCCCAAAGCCTGCAAGATGCTCGGCGTATCGCGAGACACCTTCTATCGTTACAAAGTAAGCGATCAAGTAACCTCGCCCTTTGGTTCATTCGGCAGGTCTGCTTCCGTTGCGCTCTGAAGATTCCATGGCAACAGGGCTTCAATTTCTCCGACGGTCTGTGCTCGCGGTAAGTCGGTGTAAACTCGGCGCAGGTAATCGTAGGGCTGTAAGCGATCAAGTCTGAACTACTACACTTAAAGCTCTGCTGACAGAATGAACGATTTGGATTTCAATATCGAAATCGCACACTGGAAGATACATCCAACTCCATTGATACGCACAGCCTGTACTGCCCCTATACAAACGGGAAATAGGACATAAGTATCAATAAGGGTTTGTAACGCTAAAGGAATGACTTACAAATCTTATCGTTAGCGCCGACTATTGCATCGGCGCCAACTACACAGACTAAAAACCGGTTTCGTAATGCATACTGGCCTCCACATACTCGATAGTGCCATCGTCGTAGTGGATATAGGCTTCCGCCAGGTTCGGTGTATAGGCATGCACAGTCACATTACATGACAATCCTGAATTACAGCCTTTTATCCAGTTGATTCGATCAATCGACTTGGTAATGTTGGTAATTGCCCAGCTTCCCGAAGTGGAATTGCCAAAACTGAAATCTATTCCTTCACAATGGGAAGTCCCATTACCAAAGACATTCCCGCCTGGTTGCACATTGAGTGTGCATACAAGATCCGCAGAGAGCGCGGGGAGTACTGTCAATGAACCAATTATAACCAATGATGCTAATAGCAATTTTTTAGTAAACATTATCCTAACCTTATTATTTCCAATCCGTTGATATCGCCATATAATTGACGACAACTGCGAGCTTATCACTGGCGTAATCTATTTCCCACCTGTTAAAAAACCCGAGCACAATAAAATGTGGTCGGGTTAACAAAAAATCCATTTTTAGAAATCAGGTGTTTGACCTAGTCAAGCCACCAGGATACCTGTCAATCACTCAATTCCTCCAGCACCAATCATTACGATAACTCTGCGGTTTTTTCTCAATTAAAAATGATCGCTACCGTCCTCACGTTTTTGTCTCAACAGTCTGGCTAAGATCTCCGACACCGGCTTCTTTCAGCAGGGAGTCCACCAGGGGCGCCATGGCGCGGTGTTTGAGCGCACTGCCTACCAGGGCTTCCGGCAGGCTTTGTCCCTTGGCTTGCACATCACTGTCGAGAATACCGCTACCATTACGACCATCCACGCCGTTCAGCCCTTCCACAGAGATTATCTTCATCCCCTCTATGGCCTCCAGTGGCTTGACACTTTCGCGGATAATATTTGGTAGATTTTCGTGCAAACTGAGTACTTTCTTGAGGGCAACCTGTGCTTCGCTGAGACTGTTGAGGGCCTCGTTCATCAGGTGTTGACCCTCGGCATCCACGGCGTACTTCTCACGGTCCGCGGCCACCTTGATACGCACGGACTCCGCTTCGGCTCCGGCTTGTAGCCGCAGAGCCTCGGCGCGGTCTTCCGCCGCGGCTTTCTCAGCCTCAGCCGCCACCTTGATCGCGGTGGCCTGACGCTCGGCAACTTTTTGCGCCTCAATAATCTCGATACGCTTGTCCCGCTCCGCCACTTCCACATTCTTGGCCGTGTGCACCTGCTCCTCGGCTTTTACCGCCTCGGCCAGGGCTACGTTGGCCTGCTGGTCGGCAAGGGACTGCTCCTTGGATTTTTCCGCGATGGCAATGGCGCGTTCCTGCTCGGCAATCTCCACAGATTTCTGCTTGGAAATACGCTGCTCTTCCAGAAACCGCTCGCGCTCAATCTCCTGTTCCTGCAGGCACCGCTCTTTCTCAATTTCCAGCAGCTTGGTGGCCTGTTCGGCAGCGATCTGCGACTGGCTCACCTCGCGCTGGGCTTCGATCTCAGCCTGGCGGGCGGCGCGTTCCTGCGCCGCCTGCTCGCGGGCAATATCGGCCTGTTGTGCGGCCTCCCGGTTTTCCAGCTCACGCTGCTGCTCCAAATGGGCATAGCGTTTTTCCTTATCGATCTCCAGCTTCTGGCGCTCTGCCTCGAGATTTTTCTTCTCGATCTGCACCATGGTTTCCTGCTCGACATCATTGACTTCTTTGCGGCGCGCTTCGATAGAGCGGGTCATGCTGGCGAGACCCTCTGCGTCGAACACATTGTCCTGGTTGAAAAACTCCTTGTGGGTCTGGTCCAGGCCGGTCAGCGATACCGATTCAAGCTCAAGGCCGTTTTTCAACAGATCCTCAGAAACCACCTGCTGTACTTTTTGCACAAACTGGCTGCGCTGCTCGTGCAGTTCGGCCATTTCCATCTCTGCGGCCACAGAGCGCAGGGCATCCACAAACTTACCTTCGATCATGTCCTTCAGCGCTTCGGGGTCGAGGGTGCGCAAACCCAGGGTCTGTGCGGCATTGGCAATGGCATCGGTATCCGGCTTCACCCGCAGATAAAATTCGGCGAGCACATCTACGCGCATGCGGTCCTTGGTAATCAGAGCCTGCTGCTCCTTGCGCGATACCGCAAGCCGCAGGGTGTTCATATTGACCGGGATAATTTCATGCAGTACCGGCAGTACTAGGGCTCCGCCGTTCATAATGACTTTTTGCCCGCTCAAACCAGTGCGTACAAAAGAGCGCTCTTTGGAAGCGCGGGTGTAAAGGCGTGCAAAAATCGTTCCGATAACAATCAGGGCTACCAGCACTGCACCGGCAATAAAAATCATGCTGGAAAGGTTTTCAATCACTGAGTAATTCTCCATTTAATTGTTGTTAATGAGATGCTGGCTGGCAGGGCGTGTCACTCGGAAGTGCGCTCCATGTGACTCTACCAGCAACACCTTTTCCCCTTGTTGAAAGGTTTCATGTTCGTCCGGCTCCACCATCACATAATGGGTCGTGCCATATTCATCCCTGAAGCGCGCTTCAGCAGGGGAGCCCGCCTCGGCCACACCAATCGTGATGGTCGCCACCCGGCCCACGAAGGTACCGCGTTCCAGCGCCTCACTCTCGTCACCGAGGGCAAAGCGTCGCAACAAGTTCCCCACAAAGCGCACCTGTGGCAGCGCCAGGAAGAAGACTCCCAGCGCTGCCGGGCCACCGGGTAGAAGCCAACCAAAAGTGGACTCGAAAAATCTCTGTATCAGTAGGCCTGTTGCACCAAAGCCAGCCAGAAAGGTCACCAGTAGGATTAATGCTGGCACTTCACCAAAGCGCAACCAGCCGAGGACCTTGGTCAGCCCGCCGGACAAACCGGTATCCGGTACCTCTATATCAACGTTCGGCAGCAGGTTATCGAGCAAATCCGAAATACCAACACCGATCAGTGTCATCACACCCTCGAGCAGCGCGATCATTAGCATCAATATCAGTGCGCCGGTAAAGATCAGATTCTGGTCCTGTAACAGAAATACCATCAGGCCCCCGACTTGAGTTTGGCCAGGCGCTCCTGTATGCGGTTATTGCGTGCCAGTTCCTCGAGTTCCGCCAGCTTGTTTGCATCCGCACAGGATCTGGAAGCAGGCACACCCGCCCGCTCCAGCACCCGGTTAAAGGCTTCGGTGGCCTGCTCCACCTGATTTTCCGTGCGACGGCTGCTACCGAGGCCATCCCCGATGACACCATTGGCACTATGCTCACTGGCCTTGGCATACTCTCTGAGCTGCTCGCGCATTTCACGTTTCTTGCCCTGCAGGGCACTGATATAAGCATTCAGCTCCTGCATCTCCGCATCATTCTCTACAATCGCTTTTTCCAGCACTGGCAGTTGTGCCTCGATATCCATCTGTTTGGCAATGGCGGCCTCTGCGAGGTCATCACGCCCGGACTTGACCGCAATATCAATCTGCTCCACTAGGGCACTGTGACGGCTGTTCTCATCATTAAGTGCCTTGGCATTGAGGTATTTGGCAGCTTCCACCTTCCCCAGTTGCTCCCGCACATCGGCAATGGCCTCATCTATTTCACGGGTTGCCTGTTCCATCACCAGCTGCGGTGTTGCGTTTTCCACCGTATCCACCACTGCATTGGCGGATGCCGAAATCAATCGCGAAATTCGCTTGATCAATCCTTCTCTCATGAATATTACCCTCTGCTGTTTTTTCGTTTCCCAAAGCCAGATGCGATCCATCAACACCCGGCCGGCTGTTGCCCACAAGTCCTGCCCAAGCGATCGGGTTCGACTATCTGTAAATTTTTCCGGCATCAGGCCGGCTGCAACACATGCCTTTGTCGCCATAGTGAAATGACCGGCAGTCAGACCAACCCTGCATACCCTGAATGGTTACTACCCCCCGGAAATAACAGCTACCCGTGTGCAATTGCTTTTATTCAAGCTCCCGGCCATGCCTACCTTGAAAACCTGCTATGGGTAACTTGCTAAAAAATCAATACACCTCGGTTTATTCGGACAGGGCCCCCTCCAACCGCTGGCGAATGGTTTGTGCCGACTCGCGGTGAAGACTGCGCGGATTCTGCTGTTGTGCCAGCAGCAGTATTTTTTCTAAAAAGGTATCCACAACCGGCACCAGACCCTGCTCCAAGGATGGTGCCATAGGTTCACTGGCAGCGCTGCTCTGTACCATCGCCGCACTTTCTGCCAGCAATTCCAGCACGGCTTCCACCAATAAACTGCGCTGGTTTTCCTCTATATAGCGAGCCTTCACCGCAAGTATGGCGCCTGCCGAAGCGAGGTAAGAACGCGCCAAGCTCTGCACCCCCACCGACTCCCTCGCCATGGCAATCACCTCACGAACTTTTTCACTTTGGGTCACTGCGCCATTGCGATCGATGGACATCAGGTACGCATAGTCATCCGCTGATAAACGCGCCGAAATAGACTGAGATTTATTGAGCATGTTGTTCCCTTGCTTGCATGTATACAAAAGTACACATCTAGCTACAAAAGATCAACTGACAGGGATCCGATTTATTTGGACAGACGAACCAAATGACAGGCGAGTAATACAGCACAATGGTGTGCTATCTATTATTCAGGCGTGTTTTCGCCGGGATTGTGCATCCCAAGTGTCGCCCAGAGAGAAATTACACGCACTGACACTGGACGTTTCTCCATGGAAAAGGGGCGCTCGAACGAGCATTTTGCGACACAGACCATACCTCCATCCAAACTCAGTTGAAAGGGCCATGCCAACAGAAAACCCGATCCTCAATGTGGACAGCTACAAGGCGAGTCACTACCTGCAATACCCGCCAGGCACAGAATATGTCAGCAGCTATATTGAGTGCCGCGGGGGAGAATTCGCCGAAACTGTCGTGTTTGGATTGCAAGCATTCCTCAAGGAATATCTGTGCAAACCGGTGACGCGAGAGAATATCGAGGAAGCGGCGGACATACTGCATTGCCACGGCCTGCCTTTCCACCACGCGGGCTGGGAACATATCGTACTGAGACACGGAGGCCTGTTGCCGCTGGAAATCAGCGCTGTCGAAGAGGGGTCCGTCATTCCCCTGCACAATGTCACGACACAGATCGTCAACACCTGCCCCGCCTGTTTCTGGCTGACCAGTTATATTGAAACCGCGCTGGTGCGCGCTATCTGGTATCCCTCCACAGTGGCCACTCAGAGCAGGGAAATCAAAAAAATCATCGCCCACTATTTGAGTGAAACCGCGGATTCCCAGGACGGTCTGCCCTTTAAATTACATGACTTTGGTGCCCGCGGTACCAGCAGTCTCGAAAGTGCCATGCTCGGTGGCATGGCGCACCTGGTGAATTTTCAAGGAACCGATACGCTTTCCGGGATTATGGCAGCAAGGAAATTTTACCGTGCAAGGATGCCGGGATTTTCCATACCTGCCGCGGAGCATAGCACCATGACTGCCTGGGGTCGCGAAAACGAAGTATCCGCCTACCAGAATATGATGACACGGTTTTCTGGCAAGCATAAACGCTTTGCGGTGGTGAGCGACAGCTATGATTTGTGGAATGCGGTAGAACATATCTGGGGCGAAACACTGAGAGATTCTGTTATCAATACCCCCGGCACTGTGGTAATTCGTCCAGATTCCGGCAATCCGGTACAGATTGTGGTCGAGTGTATCGAACGGTTAATGACAATTTTCGGCGCTGAGATCAATCGCAAAGGTTATCGGGTGCTACCGGATTATATCCGCCTGATCCAGGGCGACAGTATATCGCGCTTTTCTATCCCCAAAATTCTGCAGGCAATGAAGGAGCAGCACCAAAGCGCTGACAATATCACCTTTGGGATGGGGGGAGAGCTGTTGCAGAAAGTCGATCGCGACCTGATGAGCTTTGCCATGAAAGCCAGTGCCGTGCGTATCTCCGGCACCTGGAAGGATGTGTACAAAAACCCGCGCACCGGCCCAGAGAAGGCATCCAGGCGCGGGCGACTGGCCTTGGTGCGGCAGGACAACGGCGCACTGAATACCATTCGCCTGGAAGCACTTGGCCAGCGCCGCAACCTGCTGAAACCGGTATATCGCAACGGTGAGCTGCTGATCGACACCACCATTGACCAGGTACGCCAGCGCGCATCAATTTAAGTGGCTTCCCTCTGTCGGCTCCCCGCCACCGATCCGCCTGCCCCCACCAGGCCTCCATTCACCGAGGAGCCACTTTACAAGAGGGCGTGAAGCCTGATAGTTGTGCATCTTTCAAGGTGAGTACCTGGTACGGACTCTATGCCCGGCAGACCCCGCGCAGTAGTCGGGCCCATAACAATAAACACACCCCAAGCGGACAAGCCGCTGCGCTGGGGATACAAGGTAGCCAATGGAAAGAAGACAATTCCTCAAACTCGCCGGCCTCGGCACCGGCGGTATCGTATTGCCCCTACGGGGGATCGAGGTCAGTGCCGAGCAACTGCTCGATGAGGGCATACACACCTCAGGCAAGAAACAGCTGGCGGATGTGGTCCTGAACACAGCACGCAAAGCCGGTGCCGATTATACCGATGTACGCATCGGCCGCTATCTCAACCAGTATGTACTGACCCGAGAGACCAATGTCGAGAATATCGTCAATACGGAATCCCTCGGCGCCGGCATCCGCGTGATTGCCAACGGCACCTGGGGTTTCGCCGCCACCAATGATCTGACTCCCGATGGTGTCTCCAGAGCAGCGCGCCAGGCCGTGGCCGTGGCCAAGGCCAACGCTAAGTACCAGACAGAACCCGTGCACCTGGCACCGGTGAAAGGGGTGGGCGAGATCTCCTGGCAAACACCCATCCAAAAAAATGCCCTGGCAGTGCCCATCAGCGAGAAGGTCGACTACCTGATGGCCGTCAACAACGGCGCACTCAAGGCCGGCGCCAGCTATATCCGCTCTTCCCTGTACCTGGTGAACGAGCAGAAGTACTTCGCTTCCAGTGACGGCTCCTATATCGACCAGGATATCCACCGCCTGTGGGCGCCCATGCAGGTAACGGCTGTGGACAAAAAAAGCGGTGCTTTTAAAACCCGCAACGGCCTCAGCGATCCAGTGGGCAGAGGCTATGAATATCTGGCTGGTCACGACAAGGACAAAATTCGCGGTCAGACCACGCTCTACAAATCTTCCTACGATATGGCCGAGGATGCCCTGCTGGCTGCCGAGCAGGCCCAGGCAAAACTCTCGGCCAAGTCCATCCAGCCCGGCAAGTACGACCTGGTGCTGGAACCGTCTCACCTGTGCCTGACCATCCACGAATCCGTCGGCCACCCGCTGGAGCTGGATCGCGTTCTCGGCTACGAGGCCAACTACGCCGGCACTTCCTTCGCCACCCTGGATAAGTGGCGCAGCGGTAAGTTCCGCTACGGCAGCGATAAGGTCACCCTGTTCGCCGACAAGCTACAACCCGGCTCTCTCGGCGCAGTTGCCTTTGACGACGAGGGGGTGAAAACCAAGCGCTGGGACCTGGTGAAAGACGGCATTCTGGTAAATTACCAGGCCACCCGCGACCAGGTGCATATGATCGACCAGAAGGAGTCCCACGGCTGCAGTTACGGTGATAGCTGGTCCAGCGTGCAATTCCAGCGCATGCCCAACGTCTCCCTGGCACCAGGTGAGAAACAATACTCCGCTAAAGAGATGATCCGCGACGTGGAAAAGGGGATTTATATCGTCGGACGCGGCTCCTATTCCATCGACCAGCAGCGATACAATTTCCAGTTCGGCGGCCAGCTGTTTTACGAAATCAAGAATGGTGAAATTGTCGGCCAGGTGGAGGACGTCGCCTACCAGTCCAACACCCAGGAATTCTGGAACGCCTGTTCGGCCATTTGTGACGGCAGCGACTACCGACTGGGCGGCACCTTCTTTGACGGCAAGGGCCAACCCAGCCAGGTAAGTGCGGTATCCCACGGCTGTTCCACTACTCGGTTCGACAAAATCAACGTTATCAATACCAAGCGCAAGATTGCCTGACCGGCTGCGCACAAGAATAAGTAATTGGAGAAAAGGCAATGGCAATTCTCAGCAGAAGTGAAGCGAAGCGTATTCTCGATAAAGTTTTAAAGTACAGCCGCGCCGAGGAGGCCAGCGCACAGCTGGCCGGCGGCGAGACCGGCAATATTCGCTATGCGCGCAACAGTGTCTCCACCAGTGGTATCGTCAATAACACCGAACTAGCAGTGGAAGCCCGCTTCGGCAAGAAATCCGGTGTAGCCACCATCAACGAATTCAGCGATGCCTCCCTGAAAAAGGTGATGCGTCGCGCCGAGGAACTGGCCAGGCTCTCACCGGAAAATCCGGAATCCATGCCTATGCTGGGCCCGCAGAAATATGTAAGTGTGGACGGCTTCTCCAAGTCCACCGCGGATATCACCCCTGACCAGCGCGCCAGGGCTGCAGCGGACTCCATTATCGCTGCAAAAGAAAAGAAAGTGGTTGCCGCCGGCTACCTGGAAGATGAGCGCGCCTTTACCGCAGTCGCCACCTCCCAGGGCCTGTTTGGCTACCACGCCTTTACTGCCGCCAATTTCACCGTCACCATGCGCACGGAGAATGGCCTGGGTTCCGGCTGGGCCGAGAGCGATGTCACCGACTTCGCCGCCATGAATACTGGCAGCACCTCCTCCGTGGCCATCGACAAGGCGCTGATGTCACAGAAAGCCCGTGCCCTGGAACCGGGTAAATATACCGTCATCCTGGAACCCAATGCAGTATCCGGACTGATGGGCTATATGCTGGGCGGCTTCAACGCGCGCAGTGCCGACGAGGGCCGCAGCTTTATGAGCAAGAAAGGCGGCGGCAATCGCATTGGCGAGAAGATGTTCGACAAACGCGTTCACATCTACTCAGACCCCGCCAACCTCAATGTCCCCGCACAACCCTGGACCGACTCTGACTTTATGCCGCAAGAGCGCATCGACTGGGTCAAAGACGGGGTGGTAAAAAACCTGACGCGCAGCCGCTACTGGGCCAAACAGAGCAAAGACAAAGCCGTACCGGGACCCAACAACCTGATTATGGTTGGCGGCGACAAATCCACCGAGCAGCTGATCAAGAAAACCCGCCGCGGCATCCTGGTAACCCGCACCTGGTATATCCGTATGGTCGACCCACAGTCTCTGCTACTCACCGGTCTCACTCGCGATGGCACTTTCTATATCGAGAACGGCAAGATCCAATACCCCGTGAAGAACTTCCGCTTCAACGAGAGCCCGGTAATCATGCTCAACAATATCGAGGATATGGGTATACCGGAGCGGGTGGGCATGTGGGGCATGTCCGCAATGGTGCCCGCACTGAAAGTACGTGACTTTACCTTCAGCAGCCTTTCCGACGCCGTGTAACGGCCCGCACCCATTGAGGATAATGAAATGGACAGAAGAAAATTTCTCCAGCTCAGCGGTGCCGGTCTGGGCGTCTCTATGTTGCCACTGTCCGGCAGACTGGTGGCCGAGAGCAAACTCACCCAAAGTGGCCTGGATCTCACAGTTAAAAAGGAGTTTGCAGATGTAGCCCTGAACACCGCCAACAAACTCGGCGCCCGTTATGCGGATGTGCGTATTGGCCGTTACCTGAACCAATACGTGGTCACCCGCGAAATGAAGGTGCAAAATGTAGTGAATACCGAATCGATCGGTATGGGTATCCGGGTGATCGCCAACGGCACCTGGGGCTTTGCCGCCACCAACAATCTCACCGCTGATGGCGTTGTCCGCGCTACCCGCCAGGCGGTAGCCACCGCCAAAGCCAATTCAAAATACCAGCAGACACCGGTACAGCTGGCCCCGGTGAAAGGCCACGGCGAGGTTAGCTGGCAGACGCCAATTCAAAAAAATGCCATGCAAATCCCCATCGCAGAGAAGGTAGACCTGCTGATGGAGGTGAATCAGTCTGCACTGGATGCCGGGGCCAGCTACATCAACTCCATGTTGTACCTGGTGAACGAGCAGAAATACTTTGCTTCCACGGACGGCTCTTATATCGACCAGGATATCCACCGACTGTGGGCACCCTTCTCGGTCACTGCCGTAGACAAGAAAACCGGCGCCTTTCGCACCCGCGAGGGCCTGAGCCAACCGGTGGGGCGCGGCTTTGAATACCTGGATGGCCGCGCTGCTGACAAGATCCAGTCGCAGACTGTGCTCTACCGCGACTCCTATGATATGGCCGAAGACGCGCGCCTGGCAGCGCAGCAGGCCCAGGAAAAGCTGACGGCCAAGTCGGTAAAGCCGGGCAAATACGATCTGGTGCTGGACCCCAGCCACCTCTGGCTCACTATCCACGAATCCGTCGGCCACCCGCTGGAGCTGGATCGCGTACTCGGCTACGAGGCCAACTTTGCCGGTACCTCTTTCGCCACCCTGGATAAATGGCGCAGCGGTAAATTCCAATACGGCAGCGACAAGGTCAATCTGTTTGCCGATAAGGTACAGCCCGGCTCACTGGGGGCGGTTGGCTATGACGACGAGGGCGTGAAAACCGGTAACTGGGATCTGGTAAAAGACGGCGTTCTGGTAAATTACCAGGCTATTCGCGATCAGGTGCACATGCTGGGACAGAAGGAATCCCAGGGGTGCTGCTATGCCGCCAGCTGGTCCAGCGTGCAATTCCAGCGCATGCCCAATGTCTCTCTGCGCCCCGGCCGCAAAACGCTGGGGGTTGACGATATGATCAAGGATGTGGAGAAAGGCATTTATATTGTTGGGGACGGTTCCTTCTCAATCGACCAGCAGCGCTACAATTTCCAGTTCGGCGGCCAGCTGTTCTACGAAATCGAAAATGGCAAGATCACCGGCATGGTGGAAGATGTGGCTTACCAGTCCAACACCCAGGAGTTCTGGAACGCCTGCTCACAAGTGTGCGACAAGCACGACTACCGACTGGGAGGCTCGTTCTTTGATGGTAAGGGGCAGCCCAGCCAGGTAAGTGCCGTGTCTCACGGTAGTTCCACCGCGCGCTTTGACGGCATCAATGTGATCAACACCAAGCGCAAACTGGGCTGATTATTGATCAGTGCAGGGGCCTTACCGGTGAACTTGCTGATTGTGTAACCGGGGAGGCCCCTTGCGTCAATTTTCCCAACAGCAAATACCTAAAAACTGGCAACGCAGTCATAGAGTTATCCCGTGCCCCTGACCCGCAAGGCTTTTCTCCAGCACCTGATCCTGGGCAGTTGTGCCGCAGCACTGCCATTGGGCGCGCGTGCGCAACATACAGAAGCAGGTAACGCACGGGAAGATTACGATTTTTATTTCACGCGCCTGATGTACGAGTCCGGTGACTGGGATGTGGATCAGCGTATGCCCTCCAATCTGCTCAACTCCCTGGTGGAATACACTAATCTCAAAGTCGATCCCAAAGAGCACATAGTGCCACTGGCTGATAGGAAAATGCTGCTGGCTCCATTTTGTTACCTGGCAGGACACAAGCTGGTACAGTTCACTGCGGAGGAGGCGAGAAATTTTCGCGACTATGTGAACCGCGGTGGTTTTGTGTTTGTGGACGATTGTAACCACGATATCGACGGTCTCTTTGCCAAGTCCTTCGAGGCGCAAATGGCCCAGCTGTTTGGCAATGACTGCCTGCAAAAACCGCCTCACGATCACGACCTCTACCGTTGTTTTTTCCAGTTCGACGAGCTGCCGGTGACCAGCTTTGAGTTAAATGGCTGGGGGGACGACCTGGTACACGATTATCTGAAAGCCCTCGTAATTAACGGGCGCATCGCGATACTTTACAGCAACAAGGATTTTGGCTGTGAATGGGACTACGACTACCGCAACAAACGCTGGCTCGCCATCGATAATACAAAATTTGCGGTGAACATTGTTATTTACGCACTGACGAGCTGACTATGTTGAAGAGTCTGGAAAACACCATCGAAGAACAACTGCACAGTCTGAACAACCTGCAACAGGAGATTGCACGGGTGATCGTCGGCCAGCAGCCCGTGGTAGAGCAGATGCTGATCTGCCTGCTTGCCGGTGGCCACGCCCTGCTGGAAGGAGTACCGGGGCTGGGTAAAACCCTGTTGGTAAAAACCCTCGCCGATGCCAGCGCATTGGATTTCAAGCGGGTACAGTTCACTCCGGATCTGATGCCCGGGGATATTCTCGGCAGCGAGATACTGGAGGAGGATCACAGCACCGGCAAGCGCTTTTTTAAATTCCAGCGCGGCCCGGTATTTACCCACATTCTGCTGGCGGATGAAATTAACCGCACGCCACCGAAAACCCAGGCGGCCCTGCTGGAATCCATGCAGGAAGGCTCGGTCACCGTGGGCGGTAAAACGCTGGTATTGCCCGATCCCTATTTCGTGCTGGCGACACAAAACCCCATTGAGCAGGCCGGTACCTACCCACTGCCGGAGGCACAGCTGGACCGCTTCCTGCTGAATATCCAGATCGATTACCCGGATGCACGGGATGAAGTGGAAATCCTGCGCTCCACCACCGGCGTCGCCAGGATCAAACCCCGCCCCATCCTGGGTGCAGAGCAACTGCTTGAAATGCAGAAACTGGTGCGGGAAATTCATGTAAGCGACGATTTGTACCGCTACGTGGCGACACTGGTGCGCGCCACCCGCGCCGACACCAGCGCTAGCGATATCCTGCGACAGTGGATCAAGTGGGGCGCCGGCCCCCGTGCGGGCCAGGCACTGATTCTCGCCAGCAAGGCCCGCGCCCTGTTGCAGCGACGCCTCGCCGTTACCCGCGAGGATATCCGCTGCCTGCTGCTGCCAGTACTGCGCCACCGGGTGCTCCTCAGCTTCCAGGCCCTGGCGGATGGTATCCAGATGCCACAACTGATCAACGAATTGGTATCCGCGGTGCCGGAGCCCGGCCGGGACTGAGTGCCGTGGTATTGATACCCCCCAAAACTCTGGCCAGCTGTCGCGATCTGGTATGGCTGTCACGGCATATCGCCGAGGGCGTGATGCTCGGCGTTCAGCACAGTCAGCGCCGCGGCACCGGTCTGGTGTTTCACCAGTACCGCGGCTATCAAGCAGGTGATTCGATCCGACATATCGACTGGAAACTGTTTGCCCGCAGCGATCGCTACTATGTGCGCGAGACCGAGCAGGAGAGCCGCATGCATGTGTGCTTTGTGCTCGATACCAGCGCCTCCCTGGGTCAGGCGAGCTTTGTCGAACCCAGTCTCAATAAACTGCATTACGCCAAATGCTGGATTGCCAGCCTGTGCTGGCTGCTCGACGCCCAGGGTGACAGTTTTTCCCTGTTGGCCATCAACAATCAACAAACCCGGTATATACCCGAAGGACAAGGCGAAAGTCACCAACGTCAGATCGCATTGCAGTTACAGCAGCTCGATGCCAGTCATCACTGGCCGGATCAATCCCAACTGGCTCCGCTATGGCAGCATTTCGAGCGCCCCTGCCAAGTAGTGCTACTGAGTGATTTTTTCGAACAGGATAATGAGATCAGCAATTTCGCAGCCCGCCTGCACGCCGCCGGCCGCCCCTGTCTGCCACTGCAGTTGTTGGTGGAAGCGGAACAGACTTTCCCTTTTAAGGGGGAGCTGAAGCTACTCAACCCGGAAGCAAATTCCACTGGCCCGGTCGCTTTGGAGGTAGATGCCGAGCGGCAGCGTCATTCCTACCTGACCGCTTTTGCCCGAGCACAAGGTGAGCTAAAAGCGCGCTTTGCTGCTAAAGCGTGTGTATTGCAGACCGATTTTATCGAACAGCCTGTGGAAAAATCCCTGCGCCAGTTTATCCAGCACCACGGCAGGTTGTGCTGAGATGTTGGGGATAAACCCCTTTTTCCAGTCCCCACAGTGGTTATGGCTTTTTGCTGCCCTGGCTATTCCCATTGCCATCCACCTACTGCGACGTAGTAACCCACAGCAGATCTCCTTTGCTGCGGTGCAGTGGATACAAAGATATGCACAGAGTCGCGCGCGCCGCCCTGTGGTGGATAACAAATGGCTGCTGTTGTTGCGCCTGTTACTTGTTGCCCTACTGGTCCTTTTGCTGGCTCAGCCGTTGATCAAGCGGGCACTGTACCCCCAAGAGGCGGTGATTCTGGTAGACCCCGGGCTTGCAGCAGCAGACGCGAATGCATTTATCCATAGTTCCCTGCCACAGCTGGCAGAAGTCAAGCATAAAGTGCTGTGGTTATCCCCCGAAACAGCTGAGATAACCTCACCCCCACCACAATATACGGACCTGTGGAAAACCCTATCCCGGTTGTCCCATCGCGCCGATTTGCGTCGCGCCCATATCCTGTTGGCAAACGATACCTTCCCGGCATCCCATCGTGCACTTCAAATCAGCCCCCACTGGCAGTGGCACAGCTTGCATAGGCCCTCCAGAGTACAGAGCCCGATATTGCCGCGGATCGCAGTGATGGGCAAAGCACCCAGCTGGTGGACACCAGTATTGGAGGACTGGCGGGATACCATGCCGCAGTTATCAGTAAAAACCCTGGAACCGGAAGCAGCGCCCAAGGCCCAACAAACGGATTGGCTGATTTACACGGGCTCTACGCCGCTACCACAGACAGTGATGGATTTTGTATCCAGCGGCGGCTTGCTGATCACCGATAAGCACACTCAGGGCCCTGACAACTTCAACTTTGCCACCGTGGATAAAAACCCCCTTGTGCAAGCTGCTCCCGTCGGCCGGGGAAGCTGGCTGCGCTATGGAAGCGATTGGCACAACGCAGAATTTTATCGCCGCGCAGACCTGCCTGACGTTTTATGGCAACAATGGTCTGCTCAGGATTGGCCACTGCAACACCGCAACCGCAGCCAGTGGTCGGGCAATACCGCGATAGGCATCCCTGTGACGGACAGCGCTGTCGAACGTCACCGCAGCGAACCACTGCAATCCTGGTTGATAGCCGCCCTGCTGATATTGCTGACCCTTGAACGCCTGCTTGCCCTGACGCAGCCTCCGGCGCATGCGGCAGACAGAAACAGCGGTGAAACACACCATGGGTAAGGGCCTGCAAACCATTAACGCTGTATACAGGCGCTGGCAACTGGCAGCCCTGCAGCCTTACCTCTGGCTGGGCACTGTACTCGGCCTGCTGGCCGGCGTGGGAGTTTTCGTACTCAATTGGCCCCAGTGGCTGTTGCCCGCCTGGTTCAGCATTGTGCTGGGGGCACTGTTGATAGATCGCTGCTGGCACCCTGCCCAGGCACAGTTATGCCGCCAGTTGGATCGACAATTACCCCAACTGCAGGACAGCAGCCAGTTGCTTTGGCAACCGAAATCTGACCTGAGCCCAGTTCAGCAGCTGCAACGCGAGCGTATTGATAAGCAGCTGCAGCAAATATTGCGAGACAAAGATAAAACACCATTCGGTCCACCACGCTTGCGCAGCCCCCTGGCTCATGCCGTTGGTGCCTGCCTGGGATTGTTGTTATTTATTCTCAGTGACACCGTTTTCACAACGAACAAACTCAACCCGGCTCAACAACACGCAACCCGTACTGCGACGGAAAAACTGGCCATCGCGCGCGCAGAAACCCATATTCAACCGCCCGCCTACACCGGCCTCGCTATACACAGTCAATCTCTGCAAATCAACGTCCCGGAGCAGGCCCGGGTACAGTGGCATATTGAATTCAACAGACCAATAGACAGCCTGGAAATGCTGGCGGAATCGGAGCACTTTGTCTTTCTCCCAAAAGGGGAAGTGCCTGGCAAACAATGGCAGTTACAGCGCACTGTGAATAAGACAGACTTTTACCAGCTCTCTGTGCAGCTATCGGGTACTCGAAAACTCTTGCCGGAAATTTACAACATTCAGGTGCAAAAAGACAAAGCCCCTGAGTTTGCCTTTGAAGCGCCGAGCCTGCGTATTGACAAGATTCACGGGAGTGGCAGCAACATTCCCGTGAAAGTCCTGATTAAAGACGATTACCAGGTAAGTTCAGTGGATCTATTCGTCACCCTTGCCAGTGGCACCGGGGAAAATTTACGCTTTCGCGAGAAGCGCATTCCGCTTGCCAGTTTGCAGCCAAATATTTCAACCAATGGTCAAGAGGCTCTCTACGATTTCACACTGCCCATTGAGCAATTTTCCATGCAGGCCGGCGATGAACTCTACTGGTACCTGGAAGCCAGAGATAACCGTGAGCCCAGTGCCAATGCAGCCAAGAGCCAGCATTTTATCCTGCGCTGGCCGCAGGCAGAAATTTTTGGTCTGAGCGACAGCGAAGGTATGGCAATCAAGGTATTGCCGGAATATTTTCGCAGCCAGCGCCAGCTGATTATTGATACCAAAGCCCTGCTCGCCGAGCGGGAGCAGCTAAAGCAGGAGGTATTTCGCAAACGCTCAGAAGGGCTGGCCTATGAACAAAACCTGCTGCGCATGCGCTACGGTCGCTTTCTCGGTGAGGAGGATTCGGAAGCGGAACATGTTGAGCACACCAGCGAACAACACGGTGAAGAAGAAGCCGCACACAATGATGTTCACCATCACCCTGAACACGACGAGCACCAGGCTCACAGCGAGGAAACCGCCGCACCCTTCCCACAGCGCGATTCCCACTTCGAACAGGCAGAACGGATAGCGGCCTCGGTCGGTCACCTCCACGATAACTCTGAGCATGCCACCCTGTTTGATCCACAAACCAAGGAGCTGCTGCGCAGTGCGCTGAATGCCATGTGGAGCTCCTGGCGCGACCTGTCGGTGATCGAACCCCAGGCCTCCCTGCCCCATCAACACCGGGCCCTGCGCTTTATCAAGGAAGTGCAGCAGGCCTCTCGTATTTATTTGCAGAGAGTCGGCTTTGAGGCACCGCCGTTAGACGAGAATCGCCGCCTCAGTGGCGATCGGTCAGAAGCCGTCCCGGAGGCCGTCAGTCATGAATTCGAACAAGCACAAAGAGCGCAGGTACTCGCATTGATGGCGCAGGTACGCGTTAGTGCCAGCCTTGACACCGATCTGTTGCAACAGGTAAACGAACTTGCCACAACACAGGCGGCAGACATCGGGCTGGAGTTCTCCAAACAACTGCGTTTATACCAGCAGCGACACCAGCAACCGGAGTGTACCGACTGCCGACATTCTCTTATCCGGCTGCTCTATCGGCTGTTACCTGAGCCCAAGGCGGCCCCTTCGCTGCCTTTGCAGGCTGAAGAAAATAATTATTTCAGCCGCTGGCTGCACAAGCAAGGGGAGCACAAACAGTGATAGCGTTTGTAATACCCGGCCTGTGCCTGCTGGCTTGTACCGCGTCAATTTTCCTGTTGCAACGCCGTCGCCGCGCCAAGCCATTGGATTATGGCCTGCAACTGGCCATCTGGCTCAGTGCCTGGATGCTCTGGCAACCCCCCGCATTAGTTACAGCCGGGCGCCATATAGAGCTCGACAGTGAGGATCTGGCTGGTGCGTTACCGGTCACTTTCGCCGGAGTGAAAAATATCTCGCTGAGTGGTGTGCCGCCAGGTCGCGACGCCCTGCGCGACCTGGCCCCGGTGCGCCTGGATCTGTCGAATTTGCAGGTTTCCAATACAGGCTGGGGGTTCCACTGGCCACGACAAATCGCCCTGGGTGAAGCCCTGCAATTGCAAATTCACAGCGAACAACCACTGGCTGAAAGCGCACGACTTGCCCTGGTGAATCCCTACGGCGATATCGAAGAGAGCCTTGAGTTAAAAGCTGGGGAGAAAGTGCAGGCACAACTCAGTGCCACCCCTAAACTCACCGGTCCCCAGCTCTTTCGGGTGCAAATTGAAAACGCTGCGGGCGAAAGCCGCTTCGATCCACTGCCAATCGTGGTACAGGAGCCGCGCCAACCCAGGGTATTGCTATGGCTTGCCCGCCCCGCTTTCGAGTCGGCCGCACTGTCCCGCTGGCTGCGCCAATCCGGTGTTGCGGCACAGGTGGTGACCCAGTTGGCCCCTGAGATAGTCAGAGAGGAGACCCTAAACGGGTTGCAATCTATCGGATCACAGGAACTAATGGCTGTGACAAGCCCCTTCCACCTGCTGATTCTCGATAGCGACTTGTGGCCACAATTGAGTCCGCAGCAAAAGCAACAGCTTAGCGCATTAGCCTCACAAAAATCGCTCTTGTGGTTAGTCCGCAGCGATGCCTCTGAGGACTTTCTCCACTACAGCGCCGCCCAGTCCATGCCACTGCAAAAGGCGGAAAATACAAAGCCGGATACAGACGGTTTCACCGACCTTAACGATCAAAATACGGACAACCCGGCTACCCCCTCTCTGCGTCCGCTGGGCTTTCAGGCAATGCAGTCAGGTCCCGGTGATTTTTTACTGGGTGATCGGGAAAATCCGCTCTTCTGGGGCCGCTCTACCGACACGCAGCACCTGGGATTTATCCTGTTCAGCGACAGTCACCGCTGGCTCACCAGTGGCTTTGCCACAGAGTTCACCAGTCTGTGGAAATCCATCTTCGATTACCAGCTCAAGCACCTGGGAACACAGCAGCCGATAACACTCTCCAGTGCATTACCGCGCGCGCAGGAGCGCATCACCCTGTGTAGCCCACAATTTATTGAAAAGCACCCACTGCTGTTTGATTCTCAGGATAAGCCCCTATCTGTCGGCGGAATTGCTGCAAATGGCAGTCCCCAGGGCCAGTGCCATAACTTCTGGGCTCGAAATTCTGGTTGGCACCAGCTAAAGACTAAAAATAGCCGAGAACCGCCATTCGATTTTTATATCTTTGCCAAAGACGACTGGCCTCTCTGGCAGCAATCCCTGAGTGCAATAGAGACCCGACAGATGGCTGCCGCGCGCCTGGGGCCGATAGATAATACCCATTCCGCCAGGGTGCCTATCGCGCGACATTGGCCGGCCCTGATTCTGCTGGTACTGGTGTGCTTAAGCTGGTGGCGGGAGCGCGCCTTATTGCGCTGAGGGCCTGTTGCCCGGTTGGGCTTCCTGCTTGGGGAAAATCAGTTGCTCAACAGGGTAACCCATCGCCCGGGCCT
The DNA here is from genome assembly GCF_030731025.1 of Microbulbifer sp. 2205BS26-8. Lineage (NCBI taxonomy): Bacteria > Pseudomonadati > Pseudomonadota > Gammaproteobacteria > Cellvibrionales > Microbulbiferaceae > Microbulbifer > Microbulbifer sp. 2205BS26-8. The sequence goes on from NZ_JAVAMR010000006.1 coordinate 92,720, forward strand.
TTTGTAAAAACTGTTCCAGCACATCCTGAGGCATGGTCGGGGTGCGGGACAATATCCACAGGTAAGACTTGTTATAGCCGGACACCATCGCGTAGTCATAGTCACCCGCCAGCGCAATCACGATATAAGAGGAATAGAAAGGCCCGAGGAAAGAGACTTTCAAATGGCCCACATCCCTGGGCCCGACAAACTCGGCCCGCCCCTCTGCCAGTTGCCAGGCATCGCGTCCTTTCGAATAGCCGGTATTGACCACGGCCACAGAACCGTCGAGGTTGAGGCTGTAGTCCGCCGTTACCAGAGTCAGCCCCCGTTCAAAGGCGTGGTCCAGGCGGGCAATCTCATACCAGTGGCCCAGATAGCGCTGCAGCTGGAAATCTTCTACCGGCTCTACCCCCTCTGGCACCCGCGTACAGGCACCCAGCCAGAGAATGGAAAACAGTAACACTGCCAACGAAAACCACTTCACCTCAATACTCCCGGCAATAGCGCATCCCAGCCAGAATGGAAGGGGACGCTACAAGGTCAGGATAGTTTCCACAATGGCTATTTCACTGATAAAAAACCGCTGTGAAGGGGGCTTTTCTGTAGTCAGTCTAGCAACTTATTTTTCTACGAACGCACGTTCAATCACATACTCGTGGGGCACACCCGCGCGGGTTTCCTTGAATCCCCAGTCATTGAGGATTTTGGTGAGGTCTTTCAGCATTCCCGGGCTGCCGCACAGCATAAAGCGGTCTTCCTCAACCTTGGGCTTGGGTACTCCCAGATCCGAAAACAACTTGCCGGTTAGCATCAGTTCCGTCAAACGGCCATTATTGCGGTAGGGCTCGCGGGTCACTGTCGGGTAATAGAGCAACTGCTCACGCACCATATCCCCAAAGTATTCGTGCTCGGGCAGCTCATGCTCAATCTGCTCCTGATAAGCCAGTTCGGAAACATAGCGAACGCCATGTGTCAGGATCACCTGGTCGAACCGCTCATAGACGGAGGGATCTTTAATAATGCTCAGAAAGGGGGCCAGGCCGGTTCCCGTGGACAACAGCCACAGACGCTTGCCAGGCAGCAGGTGATCCGCCACCAGAGTACCGGTGGGCTTCTGCCGCACAAAGATCTCATCGCCCGGCTGGATCTTTTGTAACCGGGAAGTCAGGGGACCATCTGGCACCTTGATACTGAAGAACTCGAGTTCATCCTCATAGTTGGCACTGGCGATGGAGTAGGCACGCAGCAGTGGGCGACCGTTGTCCTGCTGCAGACCGATCATCGTAAAATGTCCATTCTCAAAGCGGAAACCCGAATCCCGGGTGGTCTTGAAGCTAAATAGTGTGTCGTTCCAGTGATGGACATCCAACACCTTCTCTATATTCAATTTGGACATAAACTTAAAACCAGTTATTCCATGAGTATCTTGGTAGTTGAATTTTAGCCCTGGAAGATCTATTGGCAAAGTGGGATATTTCGATATTCCTTATCTAATTTAACGATTAACCGGAGATGCCCCTGTGCGCTATACGCTGCGCCAGCTGGAAGTGTTCCTCGCCTGTGCCCACCATGAAAATGTGAGCCGCGCAGCGGCGAGCCTGAGTATGTCGCAGTCCGCCGCCTCCACCGCTCTCAAGGAGTTTGAGCAGCAGTTTGCCCTGCGCCTGTTTGAGCGTACGGGCAAGCGCCTGCGCCTCAACGAATTGGGCCGCCAACTCTGGCCCAGGGCCGAGCAGCTGTTGGAACGGGCTCGGGAATTGGAACAGACTCTCGCTAGCCATCGCGATCTGGGGCGCCTGAAAATAGGCGCCACCCTGACCATTGGCAACTACCTGGCAGCCAGTGTGATGGCGCGCTATATGGAGGAGCAGCCGGGCACACGCGTGGAGCTGGAAGTCGCCAACACCTCGGTAATCACCGAGCGGGTTCTCAGCTTTGAGCTGGATCTGGGACTGATCGAAGGGGAGTTCAACCACCCGGATCTGGAAATGATCCCCTGGCGCAGCGACGAACTGGTCGTGTTTTGTGCGCCCTCCCACCCCCTGACCCAGCGCAAACGCCTGACGGACAAAGATCTGCTCAAAGCTACCTGGATCACCCGAGAACCCGGCTCCGGCACCCGCCAGACTTTTGAGCGGGCAATGGCGGGGTTACTTCCCCACCTCCATATTCTGTTGGAATTGCAACACACAGAAGCCATCAAGCGGGCTGTGGAAACCGGCCTCGGAATCAGCTGCCTGTCCAGGGTTTCATTGACGGATGCGTTTAAGCGTGGTTCCCTGGTGGAGCTGCCGGTGCCCCAGCGGGACCTCGGCCGGGAATTCTATTTTGCCCTGCACCGGCAGAAATACCGCAGCACAGGTATTGAGCGCTGGTTGGAGCTGTGCCGACAGGTTCCGTAAGGCAAAGCATAGGCCGCACCTGCCACTGCCCAGCCTAAAATAACCCTCAACTGCCGGGGCACCCATACCGGCCCGCACCCCTGATACATTCCCGCTCTCCGTTGAAACCAATGGGAGACAATATTCATCACGACAGCCATAGCGTTGTTACAGCAATACCCTGGCCAATTGTATTTCGTAGCCAACTAGCTAAGCTCGCATTACCCCCGGTCTTTTTGGACAAATGTGCGCACAGCGTATTGGTCTAATAACCTTATGCGGCTTAAAGACTTTTTATCTGTATTTTGCGAATATGACAATCGTTATTTGATGTGTTAAGCACTGGTGCCTGTGGTGTGTAATGATAAACAGGGGCGTGGGACAACGTGTAATACACTTGGTCCCAGGGCCCGGTCATCGTAATCAGGAAAAACAATACTTCCGGGCAGCGTTCTGACCTGGCAATCTTTTGCTGCAAGTTTTCAAAAAACTGTTTTTACCCCGTTGGCTGTGGAATTCCTTTTCTTCGGATTTAAATTTCTATAAGACGGCTGTTGGTATTCGTTCATTCCAGCTCTTCACTCAGGTTCTCCAGCCAGGTGATCCAGGTCTTTTCTGCCTCAATCCCCAACAGCAAAGTCCTGTGGGCGAGCCAGTAGCGCTTTTGCAGGGCAGCGTCACTGTTTAACACCTTTTCATTTTGCTCCTGGTAATTCCTCAGCACCTCCCTGTGCAGCTGCAGTTGGGAGTTCAGCGCACTGCGTAAATCGTCGCGATCCAGGTGGTGGCCTGCAAACATCCGCACCAGAAAAGGTTCGCGAATTTTTTGCGGTGCGGTCGGTTGGGTTACCCAATGGCGTAACTCGGCGCACCCCTTATCGGTAAGACTGTAAAGCTTTTTATCCGGCTTCCCCTCCTGGGGCTGTTCAACACAATCCAGCAAGCCTTCCTGGTGCAGCTTGTGCAACTCCCGGTACATCTGCTGGTGACTGGCATTCCAAAAGTGCGACACACTGCGCTCAAAGCGGCGCTTCAGATCGTAACCACTACCCGGCTCAATGTCCAAAAGCGTGAGGACAGCATAACGCAGAGACATAGACACTCCGATTGCTGTTAGGCAGAACAGTGCATCATAGGGGCTCCGCAGCCCGCTGACCAAACGCTGCCAAAATACATAACCAGATATTTATATCAAGAAATACGCCTCTTTAGGACATTCTACTTTAAACATGCACGAGCCCGATAGGTCAGACTGGATTTTAAGCAAAATAGAGATATAATCACCCGCCTGTGTGCCGGGCCTCTGCGCGCTTCCTGTTTTGCCTGTCCGCCCCTACACCCACACCACAGGCGCCGGCATCGCCGCTGCACCGTAGCCCCTAAGTGCCCTGTTATCAGAGCTCCGGGGGACGGGCAAAAAAGTCCGTTCCCATTATTGAGGAGTAGCTTGTAGACAGTGATGAAAAATGGCGATGTCGGAGTGCGGTATCAAAACCCGAACAGCCCCTGCGATGCACACTGGCCGGTTCCGGACAACAGGCGCATTCGTGCAGCAGTGCGCCACATAGCCAAAATGAAAGCCACAGAAAAGAGGTGACTTTTCTGAATGGGCGCCCTGTTCCTTATTGTTCAAACTGCCTGATCTGAACCGGGCGGGTAATAGCCATGTGCATTTTTTCCAGGGAGAAACCTGGCCCAATACCATTGAGGAGTGTTTATTTACGTGGCAGCCCCGAGGGGGTTTTGCGATTCACAAGCAGGACTATGCCCGACCGGTGGCCACTCTATCTGGTGCCATTTACAGAATCGGGCCGTCCATTCAGCGACAGAGGTCATTCGATAAAATACGGCCGCACAGTGATCAGGCAAACAGGGGCCCGGCGTGGACAGCATACCGCACAAGTAAAATTGCATTTTGTGCAAGACGATCGCAGAAGGCCTTGAATCCCTCAATCCTTCTGGTGTGCCGCACCCACTTCCAGTGCTTCGATCAGGTGCCGGTAATCCTGCCACAGATGGCGCACATAGAGCCGCCATTCAATATCCAGGTGCTCCCACGCCTCAACCACATCGCACCCCTGGGGCAAAAGCTCCACACGCGCCAACACAAATGCAGCCGCTATCTGCTCGTTGGTGGGGGGACCTGTGACTCCGGCACTGAGCAGGTCCTTGGCGACAAGTAAAATTTTGTCCAGCGGGTATGGCAATTGCTCAATTTGTCGAGCAATGGATTGCATAGTATGCCTCCTTGGCGCCCCTGCTGCCCCGCCCCGGGCGGGGTCATTCAGAGCTTGTCCATGCACAAACCGGTTCGTGCTGCTCCGTCACCGGTCTCCCAAGCCTGAGCCAACGCCCCCTTGTGTGTTATCCGTCTCTTTCACGGCTGAGCCCGGTTAAAGTGCCTGCACAACCACAAGGGAAACGGTGGCAAGGTCCCGAGACTCACCGCGCTTTTCAGCCCCTGTCACAGCGCTTGAGTGTCGGCGCTATCACACTGTTCGTCTCGAAATTCGCGACACTCTATCATTATCTCTACTATCGAGACAATGAAAGCCTCTGTCTACTCACCCGCTTACGACCAACTCCGTAGCTGGTTAAAAAACCAGCGGGAACAACGGGGTCTCTCTCTGCGCGCTACGGCAAAAATCATGGGCCGGCACCATTCAGTTCTGGGAAAAATGGAGCAGGATCGCAAAATTGATCTGGTGGAGTTTGTCGAATACTGCCTGGCACTGGGAGCAGATCCCCACGAAGGGCTAAAAATTCTGACCAACTGTCTGAACCGCGAGGAAATGAAAGAAAGGCGGTGAATTTGCCAGGTTAAACCGTGCGTTGACGGCAAGGCAATTGCACAGACAGCTCTCAAAGTGCATACATGAATCCCCCCGGGTTTCTCGGAGGCTAACTTTCTTGAGAGAATTAGCCAATGAGCAAGCGACCTGGATACTCTCCCGAGGTACGGGAACGCGCAGTTCGCATGGTGTTGACCGGCGAGCACGAGCACCAATCACGCTGGGCAGCGATTACATCTATCGCTTCCAAGATCGGCTGCACACCCGAGACCCTACGATCATGGGTCAACAAGATGGAGGTCGACAATGGTACTAAGCCCGGCACCACCAGCAGTGACGCAGCCCGCCTTAAAGAGCTGGAGCGCACTAACGAGATCTTGCGCAAGACTGCCGCTTTTTTCGCCCAGGCGGAGCTCGACCGCAAACCGAAGTAATGGTGGCATTTCTACGAAGAAAACCACCGCGTCTATGGTGCACACAAGGTCTGGAAGCAGCTTAACCGTGAAGACGTAAAGGTCGCCCGCTGCAGTTGAACGGCTGATGAAGGTACTGCAGCTGTAAGGCGTTCGAAGAGGCAAACGTTGCGTTACGACTATCCCGGATGAGCTGGCCGATAAGCCGCTGGATCTGGTGAACCGCGAGTTTACGGCAGAACACCCCAACCAGCTTTGGGTGGCCGACAGAACCTATGGTGTGCCCGGAGCTCAGGGCGAGTATGGATGCTCAAATGAGCCACGAGTCTATCTGGAATGTTGGCGAGTCGCTTCAGGATGAAGCAACTAACCAACCCCGCCCACTGTGAGGGTGGAGAGCCTGAGCGGCAGTGACCTGTGGTATGCCCACAGGGTGATGTAACCCGCTGACAACGGGGATTGAGGCGAGGTCACTAAGTCAAGATGATCCTCAAGACTGAGTGTTGAAAGGTTGAAGAACATGAACCCATTAATCCGCCTCTGAGGGTTGAAATGTCACCACGGCCTACGTGACCTATTAGGCCGTACAGGAAGGTGAGGCAGTCTGAAATATAAGCGCTGCCGAACAAAGGAACCCGAACAAGAAGGTCGGGAACCGGGCCAGCAGTATCCATTACAGAGCGGGCTGCTGCTTCCTGTCAACTTGCGGAAAGCAAGGGTAAAGAGTGCGATGGGCAACCTCCTCAACATGCTCGAGTCCAGATAGATAAACCGGGGAAGGTCGATGACGGATGCCAAGGGGGCATGACCCCGAAGCCGTATTGACTGGCGGAGCTCCCGTAGTAGTCCGAGATGGGGAAAGCCCATTACATGGCGAAGGGGAGCAGTTTAAACGTGTTTGCCAAGCAAACTACCTGACCAAGTAAGGTGAAGACCTTTGATAATCAGCGAAATGCAACGCAAACTTGCCACTTGGACAGCAGCCGACTCAGCCCGCCGGGTAGATCGGCTGCTGCGCCTGATAGCACAGCCCGACTGGCTGGCAGAAGCGACTCGAATCACCCTAACTTCCAAAGGCGCCAATACGCCCGGTGTGGATGGGGAAACCAAGTCGACTCTGCGGCCCAAGGTGCCAAGCATTCTGAAGCAGATCAGGGATGAGCTACTCACGGATACGTACCAGCCGCAGCCAGCCCGACGGGTCTACATCCCCAAAGCCGGAGGCAAGCAACGACCACTGGGTATCCCAACTCTGCGCGACCGTATTGTCCAGCGAGCCCTGTTAATGGCTATGGAGCCGATCTGGGAAAGTGACTTCCATTCACTCTCCTATGGCTTCCGCCCAGAGCGCAGCGTTCACCATGCGATTCGCACGGTGAAACTGCAACTGACGGATAACCGGGAAACTCGAGGACGATGGGTCATAGAGGGGGATCTTTCCAGTTACTTTGACACCGTGCATCATCGGCTGCTTATAAAGGCAGTGCGCCGCAGGATCTCAGACAAGCGATTCCTGAATCTTCTGTGGCGATTTATAAAGGCTGGTCACATTGATGCCGGACTCTTCCGGGCGGCTAGCCCGGATTTTGCACCATTTCAGATACAAGAACGGCGGAAAACCTTATCATTACTGGTGTCTAAGTCAGGCCGATAAGAAATTCCGCCGTGACAGAATGCTACCAGCCTGAACTCCGCTTTTCATCCCTTTCCCGCCGCAAAATCACCGCAGATTTCATTGGTGGTGATTTGACCTCCAACGCCGGCCTGTTGCTGTTGCGGGAATGCGACCAGCGACTCGGCCTGTCTCGCTCTGTGGCCAAGGTCGTGAATGACCCTCGCCGCAAAGCCTGTGTCGAGCATGGTACTGAACAACTGGTGCAGCAACGATTGCTGGCCATTGCCGCTGGCTACGAGGACCTGAACGATCACGACCAGCTGCGCTTCGATACCGCTCTCCAGGCCGGCAGCCAGCGGCTGGTTCTGGACTTCGACGCCACGGATATCCCAGTATACGGAGAGCAGGAACAGCGCTTCTTCCACGGTTACTACGACAGCTATTGCTTCCTGCCACTCTACGTCTTCTGTGGGCGCCACCTGCTGGTGAGCTATCTGCGCCACTCCCGACAGGATGCCGCTAAACACAGTTGGGCCATCCTCGCCCTGCTGGTAAAAGCACTACGTCAAGAATGGCCCAAGGTGGAGATTGTCTTCCGGGGAGATAGCGGTTTCTGCCGCCATCGCATACTGGACTGGTGCAGGCGCAACAACGTGAAGTACATTGTTGGTATTGCACGCAATAAGCGGCTCGAGCGCAAGCTAAGCGGCTACCTTGAGTTGGCAAGGCGTTGGTCCAACAATGGTGCGTTCAAGTTCAGCTTGTTCAAGAGTTTCCAGTATGCTGCTGGCACCTGGAAGCAGGAGCAACGGATTATTGGCAAGGCAGAATATACCCGCGGCGGCCCCAACCCTCGTTTCATCACCACCAACATTGCACGATAGTGCACTCTTCAGGGCGCGGCAGGACGCTGACTAAAAGTCATTTTATATGCCAATATTCCATGGATAGCGCCCATCCCCGAACACTTCTCCCCACGCTCAGGGTCTGATCATGCCAATCGATAAAAAACTACACTGCTCGACCGCAATGTATCAGTCCCCTTCAGAACTTTCTTTTGTGTCATCCCTGCAATAACCACAGAACTGACATCGTCGCCGAGGTAGAGGCGATACCTATCCCTGCCCAGTCAACGACTCAAGGATCTGTGCTCAGGACACAACTCTGAGCAGCTCACAGCACATGTATTGCGAAAGCCTGTTTTTTTGGCACTGCGCTTCTTACTATAAAAAATTTTCTTGTGCTAGGCACTATATTACAGTATGTAGCAGTCTGGTGTTTTTTGGCATGTTGATCAAACTGTTTCGAGAAAAATAGCTTTCGAGCTGCAGGATTTGGCTCGCCCTGACAAAAGTGATTACAAGGATGCAACAAACTGTTTCTCACCGGGGGCCGTTCTCCCGGCATTTTTTACTGCACACTCTGTGGGTTGGCTTAACAGCCTGCGGCCTGGTATTGACCTCGGACGGCGCACAGGCCTATGAGCTGCCCACCCTTGATCAACGGGTGCCCATTCTCTGGCTTGCCGCACTGGCAGTGGCACTGTTACTAGTTTCTGTTATTGCAATCTTCAGGGCATTAAGACTGCGCAGTTTGCAGCGAAAAAACCGCAAACACATCGCCAAACTCAACACTCAAAACCGTCAGCTTTCACAGCAAGTCCGCAGTCGCAAAAGCGAATCTACCGCCCTGAAAAGACATCTGGCAGAAGCGCGCGAAGACGTGGAATTACTGCACCAGGAAAAATCCGACCTACTCACCATTATTCGCCACCAGTTACTGCATCCGCTGGACACCTTACAGGGCACCCTGAACCTGTTGGCAACCAGTGAGGACCACAATACCAAAGCCCTGGTGCAGATCAGCAGACGGCAGTTGGCTAGCGCACTCAAATCCCTGGATGACTTGCGCAAGCTGGGCAAGGTTGAAACAGTAGAACTCGCATTGCCGAGAAAAGCCCCTGACAGTGCCAACACATGCCTGTCCGTGCTGTTGTTGGAAAACAGTCGGCACGAATCCCTGCAGGCCACGCTGGTGGCCATGGGCCACTGTGTACAACGGGAGTGCAATGGCCTCGATGGCAGTACCGCCGCGCGGCAGAAAAAATTTGACCTGATCTTCATCGATATCCATCTGCCAGTGGTGGACGGGGTGGAGGCCGTGAAGGAAATCCGTCGGGATTGCGGTACTACACTGCCTATTTTTGCCCTGCTGGAAAGTGCCAACTCCGGTGATAAGGAGCATTACCAGGCGCGCGGCTTTACCGATGCACTGACCCACCCAGTCACCCACAGCCAGCTGGTACAATTAACCAAGTTGGCTCAGCAATACTATCAGTCCTCGGAGTTGAAGCGGGCACCTCAGCCAGCGCGGTTGCTTAACACCAATCGCCTGTACCGTCACCGGGACACTCTGGACCCTGTCACTTTTGGCGAGTTGCTCAGTGAGCATTCAGCTGCCCTGCCCAAGCGCATCACATCCCTGACCAGTGCACTGACCGGGCGCCGCTGGCCCGATGCGGAAAAACAGGCCCAGGATTTGGCGCAGGCAGCCGCCGAGGTGGGTCTGGACCGTGTAGCCGCGCACCTGCGCGGCCTCGCCGCGAAACTGTCTATCGACAGTGAGCGCGAACACTGCCGCCAGCAGCGCACCGAGCTGTTACAACTGATGCGCGAATCTGTGCGCCAGCTGAAGGCCTGGCGAGAGCGCAATACACGCCCTGAGCAGGCCCTGAATAGACCACTTGTGCAGGTTGCTCCAGAGCAGAGCGGCATCCGGCCATCGCGCAAAAATGCCACTCCGGCGCAGCCCGGTTGAAATGTCCCACGCAAGCCGCACTATGCTTTTTTGAACCCCAAAGAGAACAATGTCATGTCCGAGCAGTACCCAACACGCTCCCAGGAGGCCCGCGAGCAGAGTGGCCGCGATCTCGCCATTATGGTGTATCTGATCCAGGCCATCAGCCTGTTTACTGCCGTACCAATATTTATCGGCGTATTGATCAATTACTTTAAACGTAGCGACGTGCGCGGTACCCTGGCGGAGTCACACTTCCGCTGGCAGATTCGCACCTTCTGGTTCTGGCTGCTGTGGACCATTGTCGGCGTTTGTACCCTGTGGGTGCTGGGTCTTGGCTACGTCATTCTCGCCATTAACTGGATCTGGGTATTCTACCGTGTGATCCGCGGCTGGCTGGTGTTGGTGGACCGCCGTCCGGCCTATTGATCCCAACCCTGCAGGTATTGGCCCGGCAACCGCACAGGCAGCTGGGCCATTGCGTCCCTTTGAACAAATCGTGTGACACCCTTGCTCCCGCTTTGCAAACCCTGCAATCGGCAGAAGCCAGGCACTACTGGTACCGATAAAAGTCACAGAGCCAATGCCGCCTATTGGCTATAGCCCCGCACCACTCCATCCTGATCCCGGAGCAGTTTTGTTACCGGTGTCTGCAATGAGAAACTCTTGGTAGGCAGAATCCGTGGGATTACAGACCGCAACCGTTCCCACCGGATTGCCCGGCCCGGCGATTTAAGGCCAAAGTATGCGAAGATATCCAGCATATTTCGCCAGGGAGAAACACACTTGTGAACCAGGATCAAAATAGCCCACTGCGGGAGGACGTCCGTCTGCTGGGAGAAGAGCTCGGCAGGGTGCTGCGGGAACAGGCGGGCGAGGCGTTGTTTGAGACCGTGGAAACGATTCGACAGGCGGCGGTAGAAAGCCGCAGCACAGGAGAAATGCAGGTCGACCATTTGCGCCAACTGCTGGATTCCCTTGACGACGAAACCCTGCTGGAAGTGGCCCGCGCGTTCAGTCAATTCCTGAACCTGGCCAATATCGCCGAGCAGCGCCACCGCGAGCGCCTGCACCGGCAGCACCAGCGTTTCTCCGGTGACCCGGATTCCGACCAGAGCTTGCGCCAGGTGTTGGCAGAACTGAAAGGCGCCGGCATCGCCCAAAAGGATATTTACAGCACACTGCAAGGGCTCTCTGTCGAGTTGGTCCTCACCGCTCACCCCACAGAAGTTACCCGTCGCACCCTGATTCGCAAGTATGACCATATTGCACACCTGCTCGCTGCCCTGGACCGGCCAGATCTCACCCAAACAGAAATACAGGAGCTCCGCCGCCACCTCTATGAACAAATTCTCTCCGCCTGGAACACAGATGAAATTCGCCGCGCAAGACCCACACCGGTGGACGAGGCCAAATGGGGCTTTGCCACTATCGAACAATCCCTTTGGCAGGCGGTTCCACAGGCTATGCGCACCATTGACGAGGAATTGGCCCTGGCGGGTCTGACGCCCATGCCGGTTGACTGGGTGCCCCTCAGCCTCGCTTCCTGGATGGGGGGGGATCGCGACGGCAATCCCAACGTCACCGCAGCCGTGACCCGGGAAGTGCTGCTACTGTCCCGCTGGATGGCCGCCGACCTGTATCTGCGGGACGTGGAAAACCTGCTCGCCGATCTGTCGATGCACAAGGCCAGCGCAGAGTTGCTCACCCACACCGGCCCCAGCCACGAACCCTACCGCCTGGTGCTGCGCCGGGTGCGCAACCGCTTGCGCACCACCCGGGCACAGCTGGAGGCCCGCATTAAACACCGCCCGCAACCTGGGGGGGAGGGCTTCGACAACAGCCGGCAACTGTTTGAAGTACTGAGTCTGATCGACCGCTCCCTGCGCTCAGTGGGTCTCTCCGCTATCGCCGACGGGCAGCTTAGGGATACCCTGCGCCGTCTCAACTGCTTCGGTATCACCCTCTTGCGCCTGGACATCCGCCAGGAATCCACTCGCCACGGGGATGCACTGGATGCAGTCACCCGCTATCTAGGCATAGGCAACTACGCCAATTGGGAGGAAGCACGCAAAGTAGAGTTCCTGCTCTGCGAGCTGGACAACCGCCGACCACTGGTGGACGAGGCCTTCTATCACACGGATTTCTGTGACGAAAGTGTGCGTGAAGTGCTGGATACCTGCAAAGTGATAGCCGAGCAGGGACCGGAGGGGCTCGGTGCCTATGTGATTTCCATGGCGAAAATGCCCTCGGACATCCTGGCGGTGATGCTGTTGCAGAAGATTGCCAATGTGCACCGGCCGATGCGCGTCGTGCCCCTGTTTGAAACCCTCGACGACCTCAACAACGCCGCTGCCACCATGGGCACCCTGCTCAATATTGCGCAGTACAAACAGCGCGTGCTCAAGGGACAGGAAGTGATGATCGGCTACTCCGACTCCGCCAAGGATGCCGGTTTTCTGGGTGCGGCCTGGGCGCAGTTTCGCGCCCAGGCCGCCCTCAGCGGTATTTTCCGCAACCACGGCATCCCCCTGACTTTGTTCCACGGTCGCGGCGGTTCCATTTCCCGCGGCGGCTCTCCCACCCGCACAGCATTGCTATCCCAGCCACCGGGCTCAGTGGCCGGACGCATCCGTGTCACCGAACAGGGCGAGATGATCCGCTTTAAGTACGGCCGCCCATCCGTGGCGGCCTACAATCTGGAGCAGTATGTAGCCGCCACCCTGGAAGCCACCCTGATGCCACCGGCGGAGCCGCGTCCGGAGTGGCGCGGGCAAATGGATCGCCTGACAAAGGTTTCCGTGCGCAGCTACCGCGAGGTGGTGCGCGATGACCCCGCACTGGTGGCCTATCTGCGCACTGTCACTCCGGAAACCGAGCTCAGCCGCCTGGCACTGGGCAGCCGGCCGGCACGGCGCAAACCGGACGGCGGGGTAGAAACCCTGCGCGCTATTCCCTGGGTCTTCGCCTGGACCCAGATACGCCTGATGTTGCCGGCCTGGCTGGGCACCGGCGCGGCCCTGGAGCAGGCGCTGAAACACGCCGACGAAACGGACCTGCTGCGCGCCATGAGCCGGCAATGGCCCTTCTTCCAGGGCGTGGTGGACATGTTGGAAATGGTACTGGCCAAATCTGACATCCGCGTCGCCTGCTGGTACGAGGAGCGCCTCACGCAGGAGGCGGCGCTGGTCCGCCTCGGGAAAACACTGCGCGAACGCCTGTCCCGCACCGTCAGTGCCCTGCAACAACTCACCGGCCATGAGAGTCTGCTGGACAACAACCCGGTAATGCGCTGGTCGATTCGCGTGCGCGACCCCTATACAGATCCGCTGCACCTGTTGCAGGCGGAATTGATGGCCCGCCTGCGCAATCGCGAAAGCGACCCGGTACTGGAGAGTGCGCTGATGGTCACCATCGCCGGCATCGCAGCGGGAATGCGCAATACCGGATAGCTGGCCACCACGGCAAGCACCCCGTTGAGAGCACGGCGCACAGCCCGCTGTGCGCACCGAGTACAGAAAACCATTGGCCTTGCGGCCTAATGGATTCGTTCAACGTCTATCCCTGCTGTATAATCCCCGATCAACTACACGGGCAGACCCTGTCATATCCCTGCCCTGAATTGAAAAGTTTCCCCGACCGCGGTGAGCTGCCAGGGACTTGCAGCTACCCCGCTGACACAAGGCGAACGGATTACGGTTAAATCTCGGCAAAATTTTTCGCTATAGACTTTATAAGGCGCGATCATATATGGCTAGTTACTCCACCAACGAATTCAAGGGCGGTCTGAAGGTAATGCTGGACGGCGATCCCTGCTCTATTGTGGAAAACGAATTCGTCAAACCCGGTAAGGGCCAGGCATTCAACCGGGTAAAGCTGCGCAACCTGAAAACCGGCCGTGTGTGGGAGCGCACCTTCCGCTCCGGCGAAAGCCTGGAAGCCGCCGATGTCATGGACCGCGACATGGAATACCTGTACAACGATGGCGAATTCTTCTATTTCATGGAACCGGAAACCTTTGAGCAGCACCAGGCCAGCGGCGACGCTGTAGGCGACGCGGCCAAGTGGCTCAAGGAGCAGGACCTGTGCACCGTCACCCTGTACAACGGCGCGCCGCTGGCAGTCACCCCCCCCAACCATGTGATCCTTGAAATCACTGATACCGATCCGGGCGTGCGCGGCGACACCGCCCAGGGCGGTACCAAACCGGCCACCCTGGCGACTGGTGCCGTGGTCAAGGTGCCGCTTTTTCTGGAAATTGGCGAGACCATCAAGGTGGACACCCGTACCGGTGAATACCTGGGCCGCGCCAGGGAAGAGTGATCGCTCCCTGTCCTGCGAGTCCAACTGCTCGCTGTCAGAGCCCTTTATATGACTTCAGACCACTGGCACCCCAGCGCCACCGGTGCGGCTCTGCGCCAACGCGCCGCACTTCTGGCGAAAATCCGTCACTTTTTCAGCCAGCGTCAGGTGCTGGAGGTCGAAGTGCCGGTACTGTCCCACCGCGCCACCAGCGACCCCCATATCGAATCCATCCCCGCGGAATACTGCGGTAACACCTCTTACCTGGCCACCAGCCCGGAGTTTGGCCTGAAGCGCCTGCTGGCCGCAGGCATCGGCGACTGCTACTACCTGGGTAAGGCATTTCGCCAGGGCGAGTGCGGCCGTCGCCACAATCCCGAATTCACCCTGCTGGAATGGTACCGCTGCGGCTGGGATGATCGCAGGCTGATGCTTGAAGTGGCCGAGTTACTGGGCCTGGTACTGGACATATCCCAGGTACAATCCCTGAGCTATCGTGCGCTGTTTCTGCGCGAGTTACAGCTGGACCCCCACAGCGCCAGTGACACAGAACTGACTGCCTGTGTCAAGCGCACAATAGCGCTGTCTTTCACCCCGGGTAATCGGGCCGAATGCCTGGACCTGTTGATGAGCCACCGTCTGGAGCCCTCTATGGGCGAGGGCATCACCCTGTTATATGATTTTCCCGCGCACCAGGCCGCGCTGGCCAAGGTGGTTGCCGACGAACAGGGCACTCCTGTGGCACGGCGTTTCGAGGCCTATGTGGGTGGGGTGGAACTGGCCAATGGCTATTGGGAACTGACTGACAGCGCCGAGCAACTGCAGCGCTTTCAAGCAGACCTCCAGTACCGGCGCAGCCACAGCCGTCCCACCCCCCCATTTGACGAGCGCCTGTTGCTGGCCCTGCAGGCGGGGATGCCGGAGTGTGCCGGAGTCGCTCTCGGTGTGGATCGCCTGATGATGCTGGCGGGAGGCTACGGGTCTATCGAGGAAGTGATCGCCTTCCCCATAGGGCGCGCCTGATTTGTAAATGCACTAGGGCCTATACAAATAACACGCCACTTCCCCAACAGCAAAAAAACCACAGTCCAGCGGTAGCTGCTGCCGGTCGGCCGGCACCAGTGCCACCAGGCTGCGGTGGTGACTGGCCTGGGCCTGTTGCAACAGATGGCAGAAAAGCGCACGACCGATTCCCTGTCCCCGGTAGTCCTCCAGGGTAAACAGATCGTACAGACCCAGGGCATCGGCGGAGGCAAACAAGCAACCGGCCGCGGCTGCGCAGCCATCCAGTCGGGCCAAAAAAAACCGCAGACGCGCGCGCCTCTGCTCGGGAATATTGACCAGGGCCCCATAAAACTTGTTCAACTGGGCTGCCTCACGGGTGTTGCCGCATCCCGCTGCCTGCACCTGGGCATAGTCGGACAGATCTTCCTTTTTCGCCTGGGAAAAGGTTAACCGCCCGCGCAGCTCGGGCGCCAAAACCGAATCCGGGGTGAGAAACTGTACCTCCGCCGCCATCGCCACCTGAGACGGTTCTCTATGCAGACCCAGCTCTTCCAGCGCACGATCATCCAAGGGCTTGGTGGCACTGTGCCAGAGGGTGAAGGGGCTGTGGCGCTCGGCAAAGTAATCCACCGCAAAGCGCTGCAGGATACGCGGGGGCATCACCGTGTTGGAGACCACTTGGTTGAGGCTGCCCGACAACAATCCGCTGTCACTGCGCACTATGCCGGTAATTTCCCGGGTGTGGTCGGGACTGATCAGGCCCGCTTTATAGCTGGCATAGGTTTCGAGGTTTCGGCAGACAAGGTTTTTGGCGCTGAGACTGTATTTCATGGATACAAGGATAGTTCCAATTAGCCACTTCCCGAGGGGCTGGAAGCCCACTGCGCTCTGTGCAAACGGGAGTAAGCCCGCTATTTTTCCACTGCCGGGAGCGCACACTGATCCATCGACATGGCCGGCTGGGCGCAGGTTGCCGGTCCCACCACCTCGGCCGGCACACCGGCCACCAGAGTCTTCTCCGGTACCTGCTTGAGTACCACACTACCGGAGGCCACCTGGGCGCAAACCCCCACTTCGATATTACCGAGCACCTTGCTGCCGGCGCCAATCAGGACCCCGCAGCGGATTTTTGGGTGGCGGTCACCGGTCTCCTTTCCGGTACCCCCCAGGGTCACTGACTGCATGATGGAGACATTGTCCTCCACCACCGCGGTTTCTCCGATAACAATGCCGGTGGCGTGATCCAGCAGTATGCCCTCGCCCAACTGTGCGGCCGGGTGAATATCGACACCGAAAACCACGGACACCCGGTGCTGCAGGAACATCGCCAGCGAGCGGCGTTGTTGTTGCCACAACCAGTGGGCTACCCGATACACCTGCAGGGCGTGAAATCCCTTAAAATACAGTAACGGTTCGCAGGGAGAGTGGCACGCGGAATCGCGCAGATAGGTGGCTTCCAGGTCTGCGCGCGCAGCCGTGCCGATACCGGGATCTGCGGCCAGGGCCTCATCGATCACCTCGCGGACCAACAGCGCCGGCGCCACGGTATTATCCAGCTTGTTGGCCAGATGAAAGCTGAGTGCAGCCTCCAGGGTAGTGTGATTTAAAATGGTGGCGTGCAGGAAGCTGGCCAGAATCGGTTCCCGCTCGACCTGCTGTGCCACCTCGGTGCGAATTCTCTCCCACATCAGATCCATGTCAGTCCCGGTTCGAATAGCGCCCATAGTGGATTTTTCCATATTATACCGTGCCCAGTGTTAGTGGCGGCTCCAGCAGTGCCGACTGCTGCTCCCGTAGCGCCAGAATATGTTCCGCCCAGTAGCGGGGGGTATTAAACCAGGGGAAGGCCCGGGGAAACGCCGGGTCCCGCCAGCGCCGTGCGAGCCAGGCGGCGTGGTGCATCTGGCGCAGGCAGCGCAGCGGCTCCACCAGTTGTAATTGCTTGGGATCAAAAGGGTAAAAGGTTTCATAGCCTTCCAGCACCGCATCCAGGTAGGCGGTCTGCTCCGCGCGATTACCCGAGATCAGCATCCAGATATCCTGGATGGCCGGGCCCATCAGGCAATCATCCAGATCCACAAACCAGGGGGTGTCATCGCGCCACAGGAAGTTGCCGCTGTGGCAGTCACCGTGCAGGCGCAACAGGTCCCAGTCGCGCTCAAACAACGGCGCCACCTGCTCAATGATATGACCGGTCACAGTGGCGTAGGCCTCGCGGTTTTCCGGCGGTAAAAAATCACCATCCAGAATAAATTCACGGCTGTCAATGGCGAAATGTTGCAGGGTCAGGGCCGGGCGATGGGTAAATGGCTTCGCAGCAGCAATGGCATGGATGCGCCCGAGCATGGTCCCCACCTGCACCAGGTGATCGAAGTTGTCCAGCTCCAACTGGCGCCCTCCGCGGCGGGGGAACAGGGCGAAGCGGAATCCGGCGGACTCCAGCAGGGTGCGCCCTTCAAATTGTAGCGGCGCCACTACAGGAATCTCCGCTGCCGCCAGCTCCAGGGTGAACTGGTGCTCCTCCAGTATCTGTGCATCGCTCCAGCGACCGGGGCGGTAGAACTTGGCAATGCGTGGTTCACCCCCCTCAATACCCACCGAGTAAACGCGGTTCTCATAGCTGTTGAGAGGGAATATACGCGCATCGGAAATCAACCCGCTGCTCTCCACACAGTCTATAACCACATCCGGTGTCAGGGCTTCGTAAGGATGGGGGTTCTGGGGCATAGCGGGTACCAGCTGGATTACAGTTGACTATGCTAACGCGGTCGCGGGGGCGGGGACAAACACTGATTGAGCGGTCACCGGTTGATGCGGCAGGCTCCATTGAATTCCCCCGGGGAGACTTTTTTGTCGCCTTCGCAGACTACCCAGGTCGGCGTGTAATGGATCAACCCTCTGCTGCCATGCGCCGCTGTTGCAGTAACTGCACCACCCGCTCGCGCCCAAACACCCGGGCAAAATCCTCTGCGCTATGACCGGCCTTATTGGTTCGTGCGGCATCGCAGTCCTGTTTAAGCAGGGTGCGAGCAATCGAGAACTCCCCGCGAAAGATTGCGGCCATCAGGGCAGTGTTGCCTCGGCGGTCCTCCACGCAGGCGTCTGCACCCCGTTCCAGAAGGTAATCCACCGCCGGCTCATTGCCGTTATAGGTGGCGATCATCAATGCCGTGTAGCCTTTGGGGTTTTTAAGATCCAGAGGGAAGCCCGCCTGGGAAAATTCACGCAGTACCTCTGTATCGCCGATTCGGGCCGCGGCAAAGTAGTAGCGGGAAAGCTCGGCAAAGCCAGCATCTTTATCAGCCGGTTCCTGCGCAAAAGCCCCCACAGCGACAAAGAGTGCGGTGAGAAAAACATACCTCATGGTTCCACCTCTGGAAAATCCCGGGCGGCAGTTGCCGCCCCTTGACAGAAGCCTACCGGGCCAGTTTCTTGACCCGGTTCAAGTCCCCACCTACAGCCTTGGTCAGACGCTCGCCATAGTCCTTATCGGCCCGGTAGAAATAACTCAGCATAATGTGCCTGGTATTGTCATCGCGCACTTTGCCGAGATCACCCGCGAGGTTTTCAATCAGGCTTTGGCGCTCCTCTGAGCTTAGGCCGCGATAAAAAACCCCGGCCTGGGCAAAGGGGAGCTTTTTCTCGATCGCTCTTTGCTGTGTGCTCCCGGTCAATGGCTTGCTGCTGTAAAGGCCCTTGGGATCTTCATTACGCGGGTCAATACGGCTCGGCTGATAATTCACATCCGAAGTTTGCTGACCGTAATTACCTGCACCATCCTGATTCCAATTCTGTACTGCAACACGGGGGCGGTTAATCGGTAGCTGTTGATGATTTGCCCCGAGTCGATACATCTGCGTGTCAGAATAGGAGAAGATACGTCCCTGCAACAAGCGATCTTCCGAAGGCTCGATACCCGGTACTATATTCGCTGGTGCAAAAGCGGATTGCTCTGTTTCCTGAAAGAAATTTGCCGGCATCCGGTCCAGGGTCATGGTGCCAATTTGAGTTTCTGGCACATCCAACCACATCTTGGTGGCATCCAGCGGGTTGTAAGCAAAGCCATTCAGCTGCGACGGTTTCAGAACTTTGATATACAGGTCCCACTTGGGGTAGTCCCCTTTTTCAATCGCCGCATACATATCGCGAGTTGCGTTACTGAAATCTTTCGCCTGGATTTCCGCTGCTTCCTCAGCAGTCAGGTTGTTGATACCCTGACGAGATTTCCAATGGAATTTTACATAATTTACATCGCCCTCCTCATTGATAAGCTTGTAAGCGTGCACGCCCCAGCCGTCCATCTGACGCAGATTCGCCGGCGTTCCATAATCAGAATATACCCAGCTCAGCATATGAGTGGCTTCTGGCACATGACTGAAAAAATCAAAAAACCGATTGGGGTCCTGCTGGTTGGTTACCGGTGAAGGTTTCAACGAGTGCACCATATCCGGGAATTTAATTGCGTCGCGTATAAAAAATACTGGCAGATTATTACCAACCAGATCCCAGTTTCCTTCTTCTGTATAAAATTTGGTGGCAAAGCCGCGCGGGTCACGCAGGGTTTCCGGGGACCCTTTGGAGTGGATAACCGTGGAAAAGCGTACAAACACCGGTGTCTTGCTACCGGGCTCAAATACTGCTGCGCGAGTCAGGTTACTGATATCCGCCGTGGGTACAAACTCTCCATGGACCCCGGTTCCGCGCGCATGCACAACCCGCTCGGGAATTCGTTCACGGGAAAAACGCTGCAATTTTTGTAGAAGCTGCACATCCTGTAGCATGTTGCCGCCATTTTCTCCCGCTGTCTGCGCGTTCTGGTTATCGCCTACAGGCGCGCCATTATCACGGGTGAGTGTTTCAGCATTGGCACTGCCTATCAGACCGATAGTAAATGCAAATAAAGGAAGATATTTCATTGGTTTGTTTACCCCGCCACTAGTCTCTGTTACGAAAAAAAATAGTAATGGGGTATACCGTCAACGGGAAATTAGACCTTGTTATCGGCCTTATAGCGCAGGCCAATTGTCGCGTAGAATCAAGAGGCCACTGTTCTCAAGAATTATCGCTGAGCTGTTGATTTTTAAAGCTGCGGCTGGGCATCAGATACCAGAGAACTCCCGCCATCAAATAAAAACTCGGGATACTCCCGATCAGATGGGCGCGCTCAGTCGGGTCGGCCAGCACCTGCAACAGCATAATGGTGGCGTGCACCAGGCTGGACCAGATCGTGAACCAGATCAGGCTCGCATGGACAATGGGATTTTTTGCAGCGCGAATCAGGAATATGCCCAGCGTTGCGTAGGTTCCCATTAGAATCTGTTCATATTCAGGTTGTGGTGGCATCCAACGCCAACCCGAGGGTGATACCCATGTCATCATGGGGTAGACGGCGAAGATAAAAATCAGACCAATTACCACCAGGGCAATGGGAAGGTATTTGGCGCGTGCCATGTCATTCATCTTTTTCTCCGCTGTCAAACCAGTGGCACTGACTGTTAGGCTCTCCCTGTGGCCCATCGGACAGGGTACAGGCCCGTTTGGTGTTGCTGCTGTCTGGCTTGGAAAGTGGTGCCGCAAGGTATTCGTGATGCCTATAGACACCTGCCACGCCGCCGCCCGGGCCAGCAGCCCGCGCAGCAGACAGGTCATGTCGGCACAGCAACGCACGGTGATTGACGAAAAAAGCAGTCAATGTCTGTGTACTGGCTGTTGGTGATACCCTGTTTCACTCCGCCGCACCGCACTGTAGCTGCAAATCGGCAGTGCCAGCCAGTAGTACACAATCTTCCCGCAGAGGAGCGGAGCTCCACTGTATTCTGCAAGATAGTACAGGGGATGGTATCCCGCTGCTCCCAGGCAGCAGAGAAACCCAATTTCCATCCAGCCAATGAGGTATCTAATTAATGAATTTAACGCCAACTGAATACTGCCAGTGCAGTTCAAGCTGCATCGCGGCATACAGACACAGAATCGGCGGATAGCAACAGCGACTGCATGCAAAACCCCAGCCGGCGGCCTTTTTTATCCTGCCGAGTGTTCTGTAAAGAGAAGCGGGACTGGGTATTATCAATCTGATGCGCGCATCGATCCTGGCAGGTCAAATCCTGGATGCGCACAAATACGCAAAGTCCCTGTGGTAGAATCATATATTTCTTATAAATCAATAAGTTATGTATATTTTGGTGCAAATTTGGTGCAACACATTTCAGATCTTCACTATCACAACAAACTGAGTCGACTCATCTTCAGTTAGAGCCAACCCATACTTCTCAACTATTGCCATAAACCACGGCATAGGCGGCCTGGACTGGCTCATAAGGCGGCATCCACTCATCAGGGCCTTTGTCTCCTTTACTCTGGTTCCGCTCATCATCAACATGCCATAGATTCTCAGGGTCTTCTGCAAACTGCCGCTTCAACTCTACAGTCCAGTCTGCACCACCATGCTCGTGAGCTCATGAAAGTGGGACGATATGTTCAATATCCAGATCAGAGGCCAGGGTGAAGAATTGGCCGGTGTAGGGATCTAGCCACAGGCCAGTATTCACTGTACAGCTCTTGGCATTGGTAAAAGTCACTGGGGCCAGGCTGAACTGGATCAGCAGCTCGTGACGGGTGCTCTGGCAGTCACCATCAGAGTCAGACCAACGGGGGAGCCACTCGTGGCGGTCGTAATCTTGAGTTTCTGCTTCAACTTCCAAGCAACCCACAAGCAGCATGGATAACAAAATAGGTATAATCAGGCGCATGGCTATCTCTTTTTTTATTTGAAGGGGAAAGATGTGAA
>NZ_JAVAMR010000059.1:0-18572 GCF_030731025.1 Microbulbifer sp. 2205BS26-8
AGTTCAGAGTACGGAGGCATGAGCAGTTACACAATTTAATTTACACTCTCGCTGACTATGCCCGGTTTTTTCCGTCCTGGTATTTACTACACAAAAACCAGAATTTCCCAATAAGTTACAGCCGGGTTTATTCAACATTTCTTGATTCTAAATCGCGGTGATTGGAATACTTCAAGCATAATTACTCCAGGCGTGCTAAAGACCTGGCATCGCTTGCCGGACAGCCTGCCAGGACTTACACTCGCCATATAATGGATACTGTGCCCATAGGTTTCGGGTCATGTAAAGGTGATGACTTTAGGGCTGTAATACTATCAAGAGAGATGAAAAAGATTCTGTAAAATTCAGGCTCACCGACACAACAAGCGCCGCGCCCATAATAAAGGAGAAGATAATGTCAGAAGTCCACACCCGTCCCATACCCGCAGCATTTATTGAAAATGCGCTTATTGGTGCCGATGACTATGAGAGGATGTACCGTCAGTCGGTGGAGAATCCGGAGGCTTTCTGGGCCCAGCAGGCCAAGGATTTCCTGCATTGGGACCAGCCCTTTACCCGGGTATTCCATGAGGATTTGTCACGCGGCGATACCGCCTGGTTTGCGGATGGAGCCCTGAACGTCACTGTCAATTGCATTGACCGACACCTGGCCAACCGCGCGGACCAGACAGCAATCCTGTGGGAGGGGGACGATCCGGCGGATAACCAAGCGATCAGCTATCGCACCCTGTACGAAAAGGTGTGCCGGCTGGCCAACCTGCTGAAGGCGCAGGGGGTTAAGAAGGGTGACCGCGTCTGTATCTATATGCCGATGATCCCGGAGGCCGCCTATGCGATGCTCGCCTGTGCCCGTATCGGTGCGGTGCACTCTGTGGTGTTTGGCGGTTTCTCGCCGGCTTCTCTGAAAGACCGTATTCTGGATGCCGATTGCCGTCTGGTGATAACGGCGGATGAAGGGGTCCGGGGGGGGAAACACATTCCCCTCAAGGTCAATGTGGATCGCGCCCTGACCGATTGCCCCGAGGTGCGCAGGGTGATCGTTGTGAAACGCACCGGTGTCCCGGTGGACTGGGACAGCAAGCGCGATATCTGGTATGCGGAGTCCGTTGCCGGAATGGACAGCGAGTGCGCGCCGGAAATTGTGCATGCCGAAGACCCGCTGTTTATCCTCTATACCTCAGGTTCCACCGGCAAACCCAAGGGCGTGATGCACACAACAGCCGGATATCTGCTGATGGCTACCATGACCTTCAAATATGTGTTCGATTACAAAGAGGGGGAGGTTTTCTGGTGTACGGCCGATGTCGGTTGGATTACCGGCCATAGCTACATCGTCTACGGACCGCTCTGTGCTGGTGCCTCCACCCTGATGTTTGAGGGCGTGCCCACTTACCCGGATGCCTCGCGGTTCTGGCAGGTTGTGGATAAGCACAAGGTCAATGCATTTTATACGGCGCCTACGGCCATTCGTGCCCTGATGGGCGCTGGTGACGACTTTGTCACGAAGACAGACCGCAGTTCTCTCCGGCTGCTGGGTACCGTGGGTGAGCCCATCAATCCGGAGGCCTGGGAGTGGTATTACACGGTGGTCGGTGACGCGCGCTGTCCAATTGTGGATACCTGGTGGCAAACGGAAACCGGTGCCCATATGATTTCTCCGCTGCCAGGCGCCATGGCGCTCAAGCCCGGTTCCGCTGCCAGGCCCTTTTTCGGTGTCCAGCCCGCCCTGCTGGATGGCGATGGCAAAGAGATCGAGGGACAGGGCGAGGGCTCGCTGGTTATCAAACGCAGCTGGCCCTCGATGATTCGCGGTATTTACGGTGATCGCCAGCGCATGATTGATACCTATTTCTCCACCTATCCCGGTTATTATTTTACCGGTGACGGAGCGCGCCGAGACGGGGATGGTTACTACTGGATTACCGGGCGTATCGATGATGTGCTGAATGTTTCCGGCCACAGGCTCGGCACGGCGGAAGTGGAAAGCGCACTAGTGCTGCACGAGGATACTGCCGAAGCGGCGGTGGTGGGTTATCCTCACCCTGTAAAAGGGCAGGGTATCTATGCGTTTGTCACCTTGAAATCGGGACACGCCCCCAGTGAAGCCCTGCGACGGGCACTGATTGACCTGTGCGCTACGGAGATAGGCCCTATCGCCAAGCCCGACATTATCCAATGGGCGCCGGACCTGCCCAAGACACGCTCGGGCAAGATTATGCGGCGTATTTTGCGCAAGATTGCCTGCAATGCGCTCGATAGCCTGGGGGATACTTCCACACTTGCGGATCCCTCGGTCGTTGACGAGTTGATCGCGCATCGAGAAAATCGCTGACCCTGCCTGTCACACGGCCAGCAGAGAAGGCCGGCTCCGCCCGGTCTTCGCGCCGGTCACAGGGTGCGAAAATCTGTTATTCACGCATGGGGAAAATGCGCTGGAGAATTGCACACCCCAGAAGCAAGCCCGGCGCAATCCGGATAAGTGCTTCGCAATAAGGAAGAAACAGCTTGGACCAGGGACAGTACCTTTGTGAACACTACCGTTTCGCGGCAAACCAGCGCTTGAAGGTGTTCAACTTTTTTGTTGTCTTGACCATGTTTGTAGAGGGTGGAATTTTTACCGCAGTGGAAAAAAATTTTCACCCTTTGATTCTGGCCCTGTTGGGAGGGCTGGTTATTATTGTGGTGACAGTATTCTGGTTGATGGATATACGCAGCAGGCAGCTGCTCAAGCTTGCCGTGCCTGCATTAAAAAGACTGGAGCAGGAATATCCCGAAGAGGCCAGGATTTTTTCCAACGATGCAGTGCGCAGGGGAGATGTGGCCCGCTACACTTTTGCCTTTCGCATCCTCCTGGTCGGTCAGCTGCTTTTCGGCCTGAGTGTTGCTACCTATGGTCTGCACCACTGGTATATCGCTCCCTGAAGGATCGAGAAAACTTGTCCACCACAGGGACATTCTATAAGATTCGCCAGTATTCTCCACGAGAGTCAGCCATTATCAATTTACTGATTTAAAAGGGATTTTTAAATCAACTTTCCCTCTGTGATTGTCAGCCACATGCAGTTGGTAGCAAAATAGTGCACCAAATTTGCACCAGAGAAAAGAAAACGTGGCTACAATCGTTCGGCGCGGAAAAACGTGGCGCGCCCAAGTCAGGCTAAGAGGGCAGTCCGCAAGTGCAACCTTTGATTCAAAGAGGCAGGCTCAGGAGTGGGCTCATGATATAGAGTATCAGATCCGGCAAGGAACCTATGGAAAGCCCAATGCGGGTACTTTTGGTGATCTGATGAGGCGTTTTGCCGAGGTAGTTTCTCCCGGTAGAGCTGGGGCAAGGTGGGAGCAGTTACGGATTAATAGCCTTTTATCAGATCCGATTTCTCAAATCTTATTGGATGAACTCAAAACTCAGCATTTCGCGGAATTTCGGGACCGCCGCCTAACCGCAATCTCACCGGGCTCCGTAAATCGGGAAATTAACCTCTTGGGCGCGGTATGTCGTTACGCGTTACGAGAATGGCACCTCCTTGATCACCATCCAATCCGGGGGCTGGAGCGTCCGCGCAACCCGCGACCACGTGACCGACGTATCAGTGAGCAAGAGGTTGGTCAAATCTGTGCAGGCTTAGGTTGGCAAGAGGCGGCGCCTCAAACTCGCCGCCAGGAGGTCGCATGGGCGTTTCTGGTGGCTTTGGAAACAGCAATGCGGTTAGGGGAGATATTGGCGTTGAATCGTGAAGATCTGGACTTAGAGGGGCGCTATGTCACTGTGCAAATTTCTAAAAACGGGGACAAAAGGCATATACCCCTATCTCAGCGAGCAGTAGAGCTATTCAGAATGGTAATGGATCGGTCTGGAAGCTTTTTGCAGGTTGGGCGAGATGCAGCAAGTGGTCTGTTTAGGCATGCTCGTATTGATGCCAAGATTGAGGACCTGCGCTTTCATGATACCCGACATGAGGCTCTTACCCGGCTGGCGAGGAAGCTGGACGTGCTTGACCTGGCACGTATGGTGGGACACCGTGACCCGCGCTCATTGATGATCTACTACAATGCGACAGCTACTGAAATTGCCTCACGTTTAGACTAGGCGGTCATATGGGTGTGGATACAGGCTTTGTGTAGTGATTACCCAGGGAATAGAGGCATTGCTTGACCGTTACTCGGGCTCTATATAGCATCCTGCACATGGTTGTAGCTATGACTGTGAATTGCTTGGTGTTTTTGCTGTTTAGTGAAAAGCCTATGGAGGTGCAAGTTGGAATACCAGCCTTATATTGAGGTAGATCCCCAAAGAAGAGGGGGCAAAGCGTGTATCAAGGGTACAAGGATTGCGGTGGCAGATATTTTGGATATGTTGGGTGACGGGATGTCGTTTAACGAAATCATTGATGACTATCCTGACCTCAACTCAACCAAAATAAGGGCTGCACTGAGCTACGCAGCAGCTCAGCAACGCAAGGGGAGGGCTGCATAAGTGCTTCTCCTGGATGAGAACCTTTCCTACAGGCTGGCCCCCAGATTAAATGATATTTATCCTGGTATCATTGCGGCAAGGACTGCTGGCCTGCTAGGGAAAAAAGACCCGGACGTTTGGAAATACGCCACCGAGAACAATTTGACAATTGTCACCAAGGATGGCGAGGATATGAAGGACTTGCAACGCCGATTTGGCCACCCGCCTAAAATCATCATTCTTACCCTTGGCAATTGCAGGATAGCTGCGATAGAGAAGCAGTTGAGAAACCGACAGGCAGAAATCGCTGCTTTTCTAGACAATGAAAGGCGGCCTTTCTTGGTCATATGACTCGCGGGCGGCCAGGCCCAGATTTCCTTGAAGGCCGCTGCCTCTTGGCCCAGTCCCGTACTTCCTCAGAAACCCATCGACGCCCCCCAATACCAGCAATCTTCACTGGTTGTGGGAATCCAGGCTTTGCTGATATTCTGAAAACGGTTGACTCACTACAGCTCAAATAAGCCGCAATATCTTCGCTGGTCCAAAGTCGAGTATGCGCACCCCTAAGCGCGGCAGTGATTGTATCTACGATTTTTTCAACTTCGCTCATCGTTCCTTCCAATAAACTGCGGCGCGGCAGAAACCGCACCTATCTATCAACCTGCCTCAGCGACTTCAAAGGCAGCAGCCAACTTGACCAAGCCCTTAGGGGTCACCAGCACTTGCTCTACTATCTTTTCGCTGCCGTCTGGGCGTTCTACGGCGTTTACCTTGTGTTCCAGGTGACCAGATTGGATGCGGTGCTGATATGCCGTCCAGCGGCCACCTGGGCGCCGATAAATCCATCGGTGGGACTGGAGCCAGGCAAACAGGTCTTTGGGGCGCGTCTGCAAATCTTTGGCTGCACTGGTGATACAGAGGGAGCCGTCACTGGTGGCGATTCGGTCGTAGGCGTCCACCTTGGGTTTCAGCTCGGCTACCTCCCCCTCCAGGCGCAAGCGCTCCTGTTCAGAGTCCATGGCTATCTTGAGGATGTCCATACGGCTCAGGTCCTGGGGTTTGGTGGTGTAGCTACCGGTTTTGCGGATACTGGGCAGGACATGGCCAACAACCCATTCCTCGAAGGCTTCGGCCTCTGGGAGCTTGGAGCGCATGATCAGGCGGTAGACATCGCGTTCGGGGATGATGACGACTTCCTGAATGCCACCTTCAGTAAGGAGGCCCTGTTTTAGGGCTCCCTTGCAGTGCGCCGCAATTGCGTTGCGGGGCTTGGAGTATCCCAATGCCTCAGCCACATCCTTACCAACAAAGTAGGGTTCGTCTTCGCGCTTGACTGTCCGCACTCGGTTTTGATGAAAGTTAAAGGGAATGATGTCGGTCATCGTTTCTCTCCTTGCCGTTCCTTAAGAGGCTTCTCTTACTCAAATCTCAACTTCCCACTCACAGTTTTTATCGATGCAGTTCTTGAAATCTTCTCTGATTCTCTTTCTTCGTATCCTCGTTACGCCACCACACTAGGCGGAGGACCACCAAGAAAAGAGGCCCGCCAAACACCGCCATTAACGTTGCCGGAAAAGATAAATTAGTGCCCATCAATCTCAGAGAGGCACTTAATGAACATATCCAAACGATTAGCAGGCAAGACAAGGAAAAAACCGATAGTTCCACTATTCCCCCTTTACGCTATGCCGCCACTTGCTCACGAATGGTCACACCACAATTCACTTGTACTAGGGTACGAGCCACCATAGGACTGGAATTTTCCATTTGTTCATCTGGGCTACCTGCTTTTATTGGGTGCCAGCCTCACATTCCACCAACTTGCCATCGATGACTTTGTAAATAGTTGTAGCGTCGGTCTTTTTATCAAAGATTTGCACCCAATCTACAAAGGGGTCTTTGGCTATTTGCTCTGCCTTTTCCTTTGCTTCCTCCTTGGTTTCGAGTGACTCCAGAAAATCTTTTACCCCGCCCATCAGTAAGTTATATGTGCCGCAAAAAAGTGCGTATCTATTCATTAGTTTCTCCAGACTTTATTAATAGTTAAGAGTGAGGGTGTATTGGTATACCCTGAATTGTTATTACTTTTGGGGCCCGTACTTCTTTCTTTGAGTCACTGCCTGTATTTTTCTTGATAAGCTCAGAAACCACCGCCTTCTCAAGGTCGGCATATTTGCCAGGATATAAAGCTACTCTTGAAGGGAGGGTATTTTTACGGAGTTGAAATTCAGATATAAACCGCTGCACTTCACCTATTATCGCGGTGGCTTTTTTGTTGAGCTGTAATGCTGAAATGTCCATGGTTAATCCCTAAAAAGGGGCCCAGTACCTGCGGCCCAAACAGTGGGGGTACAACTGACTGAATGCGCCAGGGGCGCGGTGGAAATTCTTTATCTCCTGTTTTTTGCTGCGGCTTCACCGGCCAAGGCAAAGTACGCTGCACCGTCTTCGTAGTCGTCTGGTACAAACACCCCGCAGCTTGCACGGGACTGCTTCAGTAGCACCATAAACAGCCATCCCTGTTCTTCGGTAAGCTCGGTTCCATGTAGGGCATTGAATGCGGTAATGGTTTTGGCCATGGAGCGCTCGCCATTCCCCGCATCACGTTGTTCAGCGCGGTCGCGCATATGCTGAGCGGCTTTTTTCAGGAAGGCGTGGGCGCTGTAGTCCGGTGGTGAAACCGTTTCAGAGCTCACGCGGCTTCGCTCCCATTGATTTGCTGTGCGAGGTGATCGAGGGATGCGAGGTAATCCGTTGCCGCTTCCCGGCTTTTGATGAGGGCGTCTTTAATAGCTTCTGCACGGTTTGCGCCGTGGCCCTGTGCCAGGCCTGAAGCAGGGCTCAGGACACCGTCTGGGTTGATGTTTAAGCAAGCGTGATAGTCTGCCGGCTCGTCGAAGTTTTCGCGGCAGATCATCTCTCCGAGAATATTGCCCTGCAGCACAATGTTTTCCTTGCCGATCACATCCCTGCCGGGTGACACCCATGTCGCATTGATTGGAACTGGTATAAATTCGATGTCTTTCATACGGTGCTCCCTCCCTGGTTACGTATGCGAATAGTTTTAATGGTGGGTTTGCGCTGGAAACGGGTACGGAGTTGCTCCTGGGTATCGGTGCCAGTACCGCTAATGATTGAAGCGACGAGAGTGAACTGGATCAGGCCGTGTTTAATGGCTTTAGCGACGGCATCGGTACTGTTACGGGCGTGCAATTTAAAGAAGCATTCGCTGAGGAGGTTGGCGACATTGGCGATAGAGCATTGCATAGCGGCGGCGGTTTCAGCATTGCTAAGCCCGCGAGCGCGGTGTGTCAGCGCTTCAGCCTGGCGGGGGGCCAGTTTTCTGTACTCCATTACATGGCTTCCTTTGTAAGGCTATGGGGCAGTGTTTGAGCTGGTGGTGCTCATGGCCACTTCTCATCAACGCTGTAGCTTTTCTTAACCTTCATGCTTCAACATAACTATACTTAATAGATTCACAAGATGAAACTAAAAAGGTATAGTTTTTAATAAAAAGGCGGTGATTTCCTCTGATATTAATGGGTTGCTGGCGTACGCTCCTTGGAAAGGGATCTGAGGAGAGTGTGAGGGTCTTTAGCAGGAGTGCATCTGGGGGTGGCAAAGATCGTTTGAGCTAATTTGATGTCAAATGGAGGTGTCAAATGCTAAGAATCGACAACAAATTCAAATATAAACTCATTCGTTCGTTCGATGAATCACTTTGACCGTTCGTCTGAACTAATTGAGCATGTCAGTAAAATTTGTAGAGTGGGGAGTATATTCTCTACAAAATTTACAGAGTTGATAAGAATTCATTCACTCAAAAACGCTATATAAAGAGGCAATTCTAGTTTAGTGTGATGTACTAAGTTTGACCCACAGGAGGTGTGGTTTATGGAACTGGTATGCCTAACTAAAGACAAGGAAAAGAGCCAAGAGGTATCCCGGCTCCAGAAGATAGCTGATAACGCGGTTCTATCTGTACTCCCATTCCAATGCCGGAAATGTAAAAAGAGAACCCAGTGCCCCGAGGTTTGGGGAAATGTAGATAACTCCTGCTGGCACCACGTATTGAAATAGGGCTAAATCTCGTGAGGTTGCTATATATATACTTAGGCTAATAGATAGATTTACGAAGAGTATGCTTGTACTCAAAGTCTATGTAATGAAATCAGTTAAAAAGGGATTACTGCTGTCACCGTGAAAGCGTCCTGACGATAAAATTAACAGGCGCAACTTGGTTTTTACTACTGGCAAGAGCGGCACTGTATGCTACAGCTACTGCCTGCGCCTTCTTTCCCGCCGGCATTCCCTGCAATCCTTGGCTTTCAATGGCGCTTTCAACTGCTTCAATACAGCTCTCTAATAGTTCCAGATCAATGCCGTCAGGAGTAATTGATGGCTGGTTTTCTGCCGGCTCCATCGATACATCCAGGCTGTACTCTTTGAGCGTCAACTTCTGTTCTACATCTCGGGCAATACGGTTACCGATAGACTTAGTGGCATTTTTACCGATCAGTTGATAGAGCTGTTGTTCAGAACGACCAAGAGCATCGGCAAACGCCCGCCTGTTCTTATAGTCAGCAGCAAGCCGCCGCATGTTCGCCCGCCTTATCTCATTAATATCCATTGTTACATTGGCCATCTGTGTTTGTGTCAGCTTACCAAACCTTTACCAACCGTTAATGACCCTTAAAAGTTCAGTTTTGTGCCATTTTTTAGATAATCAGCTAAACCTTCTTGACCATAACTATACCTTTTAAATATAGTTATTGTATGAATCTCAACCATCACATCCGATCCCTGTCCCTGCAGGAGAGGGAAAAGCTCGCCAAGAAAGTGGATACCTCTGGCGCCTACCTTTCCCGGATTGCTTACGGAAATGGTCGACCCGGCCACAAGCTTGCTCGCAAGTTATCCGTTGAAACAGGCATTCCTTTGGCAGATTGCCGCCCAGACATCTGGGGCGAGGGACCTGAAGCTGCCACCAACAACAGTATGGAGGCAAGGGAGGATTTGGTTAATCAATAGCCAACCATGGTCATTCATACAGGAGAGAGGGGTGGACAAGCAAAGCATACACAGTGAAGTCGCGGAATTCCTCAAAACGGAGCAGGGCGCAGCGCTGGTGGCGGACAGCCTCGCAGCACTGATCAAGAGCCGGGACACAGTTCTAATCCAGCCCGAAGAGAGCGTGGTTTCCAACCTTCAGATCGCAATCAAAAAGGTTGGTGAGGCCCGGCAAGCGCTGCACCAGGCGGAGGAAAGTGATCCGCAAAATACGGCCTTCAGCAAACACAAAACTGAGCTTTTGAGGGCCTGGGTAAAGCTGTCAGAAGTTGTGAGGTTCCTCAAGTCTGAGTAGGGCGAGGGCGCTGCTTGATGAGCTGTTTGGCAGCGCCTGAGAAGCCTTACTGAGCTAGATGAGCCGCTGATTTCAATGGAGGGCACAAAACGTCCATAGGTAATGATTCGGCCTCGGGAAGTATGCCGTTAACTGCTTCCTCAAGGCTATTTCCGCTAGCTATGAACTTTTTGCTTGGAAATCCTAGTGCGTCGATGATGCGTGCAAAGAACTTAGGCTTGCTGCTTGAGTCGCCAAGTTGGAGTGCTTCGTGAACCTCTATTTGAATAATTTCAGACGGATTACGTTCAAGGCGAATTTTGTGAGTTTTATAGAGAATGCTTTCGCTGAACTTTAGATCGAACATAACTAATTCCTTGTTAGCTGCTGGTGTGGAAGCTTGCAGTGTACCGGGAAACCCGTCACCTGGGGAGTGGTGTGACAGCCGGGAGAGTTCGGCAGCTTTTTGATGTACCGGAACCATCAAGACCACAAAGCAGCCGCAGAAGCGGACGGAGGCAAGTGTGGAATTAACGCTTTCCATTAACCAGGCCAGGAGCATTGAGTGGGAGCTGAACCTTCAGCAGGCCACTTTGTTCTCTTTCATCCTGAATGCTGCTCATTGGGCAGACAAACAGGGTGACTACTGGTATCTCAGCAAGGGCAAGATAGTTAATGAATTGCCCATTCTCTCTGACAAGAGAGACACCATTTACCGGTTAGGTACACAGCTGATCCGTAAGGACTTGATTGAGCGAAAAGTAATCAATGGTGGTGATCACTACCGGGTGACGGAAAAGGGGCTTCAGTGGAACAAGGCTGAGGTCGGAAAAAAATCCGAGGCACCTCGGAAAAATATCCGAAGGTCGGAAAAAAATCCGAGTAATCTCGGGAAGATATCCGAGCCACTTCGGAAAAATATCCGGGGGTCGGAAAAAAATCCGAGCGAACTCGGAAAAAAATCCGAATCACCTCGGAAAAATATCCGAGCAACCTCGGAAAAAAATCCGACGTATCAGTATACCAATCTATCAGTAAACCAAGATCAGAATACAAACACTGGCGATCTGTCGAGTGAACCGCCTCCTGATCAACCCGATCCCATCGAGCAGGAATTTGCTCAACTCTGGGAGATTTATCCAAAGCGAGCCGGTGGCAATCCCAAGGTCGGAGCGCTGAGGGCATATCGCACGCTGAGAAAACAATTCCCGTTTGAACCCATCCGGGCCGGTTTGGTGCGTTACGCCAGCTACTGCGAGGCGACTGGTGACGCCGGCACCCGGTATGTGAAACAGGCCAAAACCTTCTTCGGTCCTGACCTGCACTGGCAGGACGAATACCCGCTCCCCAAGCAAGGAAAGCCCCATGAAAACCGTAACTCAGGTCCTGGCAACCGCCTCCAGCAGGAGCACGCAGAAATCAACGCCGCGTTCGCTAGAGCCTCGGCACGAGAAGCTGCTGCTGGCCCTGTGGAAGCGCATGAATCAGCTGTACGGCCACAAGTGGTCGTCCCAACATGCCCTGTATGACTCCAAAGCCGACAAGGCTGCGGGACGCTACAGCGAGGATTTCATGCTGTGGGCAAAGAAAACCCGAGGGCTGAGTGAAATCGCATGGCACCGAGGGATGAAATACGTTGAGCAGAGAAACCAGGAAGCTGCGCGGCAGGGTGAGATCGACAGCTGGCCACCCAACTATGCGGAGTTTGCTGGTATGTGCCAACCGACCCCAGGATCGCAAATGTACCGGAAGTTTGAGCCCCCGAAACTGCCAGATAAGGCTGCACAGGAACGCTCAAAGGTCGTTGGACGCCAGACTCTGGACAGCCTGAAATCCCTGTTTACGGAAGCGGCAGAGTAAATCGAATGCGCACTCTGGAATTCACCTTGCCCCAGGCCACGCCATCCAACAACCAGTTGTTGCGGATGCACTGGAGAAAGCGCAGGGCGGTGAAAAAGCAGCTGGCCATGGAAGTAGCGGCAGCCCTGGTGAGTAGCGGTCAACGCCGCCCCAATGAACCCCTGGCACAGGTGTATATCGAGATTGAGCGCGGTTCTGCCGGTGAACTGGACGATGACAACCTGCAGGGTGGCACAAAGCTGCTGATCGATGTGCTGGAGAAGCCCAGCCGGACCAATCCCCACGGCCTGGGCCTGATCGAGAACGACAACAACCAGTGCGTGGTTAAGCGTCGAGTCACCCAGGCGCCGGCCAAACGCGGCCAGGGTTACACCCGAGTACTGATTGCGGAGGTGCTGGAAGACAACTATGAATTTTCAAGCCGCTTTGGGGGTGCCCAATGATCGATATCACTACACCAGCCAGTAAAAACTATTTCACCGTTCAGGAGTTGCAGTGTCGTTGCGCCGACTGTGAAGAAGAGCGCAACAATGGTGAAGGCGCGAGGGGGTGTGCCTCCAATGTGAAGGAGTGGTTTCTGTCCCACCTGAATCGGGTACGCGAGCGGGTGTATTGCCGCCCTATGCCAGTGACCAGCGGTTACCGCTGTACCCACCACCCGATAGAGGCGAGCAAGGCTAAACGCGCTATGCAGGAAGGCAGGTCGCACATCCTCGGTGATCACCCCTGTGGTGTAGCAGTGGATGTGGGGGTGTATGGCAAGGATGCCCACTACCTGATGCAGGCCCTGCACGTTTACAACTGGTTGCACACCCAAAAGGAACTGCCGCAGCCCTTCACCGCTATTTGCCCCAACCAGCGTGGTCCACACCATAAACGCTTTATTCATATCGGCGGCAACACCGATGCTCCCGGCCGCAAGCGCCCTTGGATCTGGACCTACTGAGGAGGGCGCATGGATGGAGAGCGTATCAACCCGTGCCTTGTGGAAGCCCTGGAAGACAAGCTGTACTTATGGGGCTCTGTGGCACTGGATTTGGGTGGGGTGAGTGGTAGCAGCAGTGTGCTGTGCGCTATTGAGGTCCATGCCGCCCGTCGCAGCTCCCGGTTGCGCCAGAAGCAGTACACAGCACAAGGCACTGCTACACGCTCTCACCGGGTGTGCGGCCAGGGTATCAACGAGGAGTTGGCAGCGCCGGTAGAGGAGGCCATGACGATCATCAAACGGGAGACCCCAAAGCTCTACGAGGTGCTGAAAGTGGAAGCACGCAGCCTATTGCTGCATGAGGGCCTCAGTGAACAACGATCCCGCGCCCGATGCCTGAAAATCAGCCTGCGCACCTACCAAACCCGGTTACACCGAGCCCGGATCTTTCTTGCAGGCTTACTGTTTGGACCGCAGATACTCAGGGAGACGTAATGGATCTGAAACCCACCCGCATCCCCAAACTCCTGGCACTGGCCAAAGGCCGTAATTGTGTCCAGTGCGGCAATAATGAGATCACCACCGTGGCGGCTCACTACCAAGGGCCACGGAGCCTCAGCTACGGCAAGGGCAGGGGAATCAAGCCACACGATGCTATGGCTGCACACCTCTGCTATCGCTGCCACAGTGAGGCGGATAGCAGCGCCCTGGGCATCAGCCCCGAAGCCCACAGCGCCCGCTTTCTGTTGCTGATTATCACTACTCAACTGCATTTGTTTTTAGAGGGCCGCATCACCGCAAGAAACCATGCCCAAGCCTTCCTGCTGAAGCTGTGTCGCAATGCGTCAGTGCTTAAAGAGTGTGGTGAGGATGAGCTGCACCGCACTGCCTGCCGCCTGGCCCAGTGCTGGGACTCCGGCGAGATCACTATCACCAACAGCGGCGCCATGGTGAGTAGCTTCGTGGGGGTGGGCCCATGACCCGCAAGACCAACGATCAGGGCCAGTTCTATTGCAATGGTTGCAGCCAGTGGAAGGCACCGGAAATATTCCCCCGACGTTCTAGACGATGTGGCCGCGCTAGTCGTTGCAAAAACTGCCGTGCCGCTTATCAACAAATTTACCGCACTCGCCAGCGTCTTCGGATGCTGATCCAGCGCAGAGTACACCAGTTTTTTTAATCGAAACACTGAGCAGTGGGAGGGGGGTAATCAGGAGAAACCCCGGACCTCAACAGGGTGACGGTACTGGATAACGCCGATCCACTGCCTGAGGGGTAGGAGAAAATAGTGTTGTTAAAATAGTATCAATAGTTTACACTAACAGTGTAACGTGTATACAGGATGGCATCTTTTGATGTCAGGCGTTCCTCCGGCCCCAGTGGCTACCCGCCCAAGAGCGGTTATAAAGCGAGCCTAGTTAAGAAAGCCCCGCCTTGTGTGGGGTTTTTCATTTCTGCATTTTGATCAGTTTTCCGATCTGAGTATTGTGAGCGATAACAAAGAAGGAGATTTTACGCTTTTTTGGTTGCGCTTGGCGGCGGTCTTCATCGCGAACAAAGGCACTTCGGATAAATAGTTTCAGCAGTCCTTTCTGCATGCAATTGACCTGAAAATACACCTCATACTCCAGCTTTTTTCCGTCCTTCCCCACCAACTCAATAAGAAAGTAATTGCCGTGTCCGGTGTGATAGCAGGGCTGCGTGCCAAGCGATCTTGCGATATCGGGTAGCCGCAGCGACAGTTCATGGCGCCTAAAGCAAAAAATGCGCGTCTCTCGGGAATCCCGATAGTGTAGCGCGGGATCATAGTCGCTTAATACCCAACCCTTGCGAGGCCCGTGAGTGAAGCAATGCAAACTAAACTCAACCTCAAACCGGTATATTCTGGCAGGTTTTCCCCCTTTCGCTGGCTGGACATATTCATGCCTAAACGAGGAGAGATGGTCAAGACCGTAGGTCTTTCCACCATATTTAAAATCATTCCACTGTTTGATACGCCCACTCCTGGGGTTTTGTTGAATTTTTGATTGCGATAGCCGACAGATTATTGGGGCGGTTTAGTGGAGTACAAGAAGATGGTCAGGAATCGGGAAGATTTGCACGGATAGAGGGGTGCTTCAATTGGACAGGATCGGATTCGACTAATTGCAAGTTTGGGGGTTACGCGGATTTGGCACTTTTGCGTTTTAGGGGTATAAATCAGCTATCTTGCGATTGTTGTCTCTACCAGGTACCAACCCCACAAACCGGCCTCTGAGCCGGTTTTTTTACGCCTGGAGAAAGTAGCTTTATTTTGTACGATTGTATCATGCCTGTATAACTAATTGATTTCAATGACAATTTTATATATCTGGCGCAGAATTGATTCCGGGAGCAGTAATTCAGGATAATAGTGGCCACGGTGATCACTATACGAATGTTAGGAGTAGAAATGAGTAGTTCACCTCCTCGAGGGAGCAAAATCAAAGTCGATAATATAAACGATCATCACCTTATCATTGTGCCTCATGGTAATGGTAGCGTTATGAGATATTTTATTGGGGCATTTCTTTTATTTTGGATGGGAGGGTGGTTCATAGGCTTCACAGATGCCTTCGCCCAGATTGTATCTGGTAACGGCGGGGCTTTTTTGGTTCTGTGGCTTGGTGGCTGGTCTATAGGTGGTATTTTTGCGGGATATATGATTTATCGTGTATTTAGAAAAAGTATTCCTGAGAAAATTATTTTGAACTATCCATCCTTGTCGCTAGATACTGGTATCCCACCCTTGAAGATTAATTTTGGTTTCTACAATCAAAAGGAATACTGGAATTCCATATTTCCAAAGAGAAAGCGCTTAGATTTTTCTTCTTTTGATTTAAAAACACTGACTCTGAGAGAAACTGATAGCAATAATAGACTTACTATTGATAAGGATTCTGAGCGTATAGAAATTGCCATTGGTGCTTCAGAGGTCGATAGAGAGTGGCTATATGGCTACTTAAAGGAAAATTATTCCTAACAAATACGTCAATTAGGACGTTATGTGTAAACAAGGTTAGAGTCAGCTAGGTAGATATCATGTGGGGAACAGGCGCATTAGTTGGCATATTCCTCTGCTTCATACTTTGGGTATTTATTATGATGCCGGGTGAGCGAATCTATCACAAAAAGCGACTCTCAATCATCAAAGAAAAGTTGGAACGCCTTGAAAAACGTAAAATAAAAAACAAAAAAATAAGCCAACCAAAAAACTCCAAAACGCATAATAAGTAAGAATATGTTGCGCTTGAAAAAAATTAGGATACCTTGCTCTTGCCGCAACATATCAAATGAATGAAGGACAACGTCTAAATCTTTACTCCACTTTTGTGTTGCTCGTTACGATAGTTGTCTCTACCAGACACCCAACCATCCAAACCGGCCACTGAGCCGGTTTTTCTACTTGGAGAAAGATATGTTTGTGTAACTAAATGATTTTAAACGGTATTGTGTAGAATTTTCGCAGAATTGATTTAGAGACAATAATCAGGATAATAGTGGCCACGGCAACCGCTATGTAAATGTTAAGAAATAAAGGACTTTGAATGGATGTGAGGTTGTATTTAATAAAGTTTTATTCAATTCATGTGATAGTTGTGATTATCACACTAGCTTGCTTCTTGATGAATGGACCTATGAGAGGCGGGCTTCCGTTGGACAATACTGTCGCTGAAAGAATTGCTTTTATAGCCGATAATGGCCTGATCTGGTCATTATCTTGGTTTACCTGGATGCTTTCGGCAATTGGTTTATTTGTCTTTTGCGCAATCTTAGCGGATGAGCTAACCCAGAATTTTCTGCGAATGATCGGTATAGCTCTGGTCGGTATGGGAATCGCCCCAGATTTAATTGCCGAAGTAATCTACGCGTTTGTAATTCCTGAGATCATAGGCAGGCAGCTTGATAGCAATGCTGTTGAGATACTTGAGATAATCGCGATGCACCTGACTGGCTATCTTGGTAATGGTCTATATAACTTGGGTGGCTTATTGCTAACGATTCTTGCAATTAACCAAGGCGTGCTAAAGTCGTGGATAGCTGCATGGGGCGTTACTGCCTGGATACTAGGACTGATGCTATCTCTTTTCGTTGCTATGGGCTCAGTTAAAGCTGCGGAAATTTTTACAGCAATAGCTATGGTCCTCAGCACCGCTTGGATGCTGATATTTGCTCACAAGGTGTTAAGCGTTGAGTGAGTATGGGATTATTAAATTAGTGCACCTTGGGGCTCTTGTATTTTGGCTAGGGCCGCCGCTCGGGGCGTGGTTTGTATTGAAAACTGTCGAGGATGGCTCTTATAAGCCGAACTCATTAGCTGAAAGAGTTAGCCGTGTGTTTTATCTTACGGTTATTCTGGAGCACTTAGCATTCATCACTCTTTTGGCTACAGGCTTCCTTTTGGCCTTCAAATATGACTTACTAGGTGCAGCATGGCTAAGTCAAAAAATCTATATAGTATTACTTGTCGTAGTACCATTGGAGATTTTTGATGTATTACTGGGAAACTGGATTGCAAGTACAGCTTCAAAGAAGCTATATGCCGGTAGGCCTTTAAAAAGTTGGGAGAGGTATGGGTTAGAGATGTATCACGGAATTTTCACTAAGATTGCTCTAATTATTATACCTCTATCGGTTTTAATAATAATGTATCTAGCCACTAGCAAAGCTGGACTGGATTTATTTTCTTGGCAAGAGTTTCAGAAATGATGTATGGCGGTGCATTTTAAACGGACGTTATACACTGATTAGATAATATAAATCAGCTATCTTGCGATTGTTGTCTCTGCCAGACACCCAACCACCCAAACCGGCCACTGAGCCGGTTTTTTTACACCTGGAGAAAGTGATTTCCTAGGTCTCACAACCTGGAGCTACTAATGGACTGGAAAGCGATAGTTAAAAGCGTGGCACCGACCATGGGTGCTGCTCTCGGTGGTCCTGTTGCGGGAACGGCAGTCAAGTTCCTTGCTGACCACTTCCTGGGAGATACCGATGCTCAAGAGCAGGATATTGCGGAGCTGGTGTTGCATGCGAGCCCCGAACAGCTAATGGAGCTGCGCAGCCTCGA
Organism: Microbulbifer sp. 2205BS26-8; assembly: GCF_030731025.1. Lineage (NCBI taxonomy): Bacteria > Pseudomonadati > Pseudomonadota > Gammaproteobacteria > Cellvibrionales > Microbulbiferaceae > Microbulbifer > Microbulbifer sp. 2205BS26-8. The sequence continues at coordinate 17,672 of NZ_JAVAMR010000059.1, forward strand.
TAGCCAGTTCAAGCTCAAGATGCGCGAGCTGGATATTGACGTTTACCGGTTAGAAGTAGAGGACCGCAAGAGCGCCCGCCACATGGGGATCAAGGGCGGCCTAAAGGCACAGATGGTACTGTCCTTCATGTTTATCGGTGGCTACTTCGCCCTGACCTTCGCCCTGTTCTCCGGTGAGATTACCCTGACCCCGGCTATTGAGAAGACCGGCACCCTGATGCTGGGTGTGATCACCGGAGCCATTCCCATGATTTTGCAGTTCTGGTTTGGCTCCAGCCAAGGAAGTAAAGAAAAGACACAGGCAATGGTGAAGCCATGACCACTCATGATCTTGTGCGAGAGTTAGCGGAAAAGGCTGGCCACGCCACCACAGTAACGGTGGGCGCTATCGGCAGTATCTACAGCTTGTTCCTCAACAATCCCATTGGCTTTATCTGTGCTTTGGTGGCCATCGCTTCCTTTGTAGTGAACTGGTACTACAGCTACCAGCGCCATAAGATGGCGAGAGAGCAGCAAGGTCAGCGTAATGCCAGCAAGGGCTAAGCGTTATTGCGCGCGTTGCAGGCGGGCTCATTCAGGTTGCTGCCCCCAGGCTCAAAACCGTTGGGGAATCTGGCAAAGACAGAAGGGCACAGATACCCAGCGCGGGTATGGAGCACCGTGGAGGAAATTGCGCAGGCTGGTGATCAGGCGGGACAAAGGGCTTTGCCAGCATTGCTTGCTCAAGGGGCTGGCCGTTGCTGGAACCCACGTGGATCACATCAAACCCAAGTCACAGGGCGGCACGGATGATATGGGCAACCTTCAGTTGCTGTGCAAGGCCTGTCACCTGACCAAGACCGCGCAGGAAGGTGGCGGCGCAAGAGGGAGGGGTGGGTCAAATCTCCACAGCCCTTCGCCA
>NZ_JAVAMR010000060.1:0-17995 GCF_030731025.1 Microbulbifer sp. 2205BS26-8
AAAATTTATTCTATCCAGGAGTCAGTCGCGGTGTAGTATTGATAAAAACCCACAAGACCCAGGGACCTTGCGCTTATCCACAAAAGAAAACTGAACCAAATGCCGTGATTGCCCCAGCTCTGTGTCATCCACCAACTGGGAAAGAAAACCAAAACCGTCGCGATAAACATGGTATCGCGCATTTGCCGGCTTTTGCCCGCTCCGATAAATACCCCGTCGAGCTGATAACTCCATACCGCCAGAAGTGGCAGCGCGCACAGCCACCAGTAGACGCGTTTTGCCTGATCAATAACGGACCCTATATCGGTAAACAGGGTTAAAATCACCGCTTGCCCCAACACCAAAATTGCCGTCAAACCCGCGGCGCTACCCAGCGCCAGGATACCCGCACTGTAAACGGTGCTGTAAAACCCCTTACGCGATTGCCTGGCGACGGAATCGCCGACCAGGGCTTCGGTAGCATGAGCAAAGCCATCCAGAGCGTAGGAAACCATCATCAGCAACTGTAACAAAATGGCGTTAGCCGCGAGTACCGCATCCCCCTGAGCCGCACCCTGGGCTGTAAAGAACGTGAAGGTCAGCAACAGCAGGCAGGTGCGCACAAACAAATCCCCATTGATTTGCAAAAGCTGCCTCCACGGCCTGCGATCAACCCAGGGGAAAAATCCGCGTTTGCGCAGCTGCTTGGCGATAGTGCTCCAAACGGCACCGTCAACCCGGCTGAGCAAGCGCAGGCCAAGCATACAGGCAAAGATATCCGCACACACGGTCGCGGCTGCGGCCCCCCTGGCGTCGAGCCCAAGCCCCAGAATAAAGAGAAAATCCAGGCCGATATTCAACAGATTCGCCGCGAGAAGGATATAGAGCGGCGCACGGCTGTCCTGCCTGCCAATAAAGAAACCCAGAATAGCGAAATTGACCAGTGCTATTGGTGCACTGACCAGACGAATGCGGAGGTATGCGAGGGCGTGGGGCGCCGCCGCCTCACTGGCGTTCATCCAGCCAATAATGGGCTCTAACAGGAAGAAAACAGATCCCTGCAGCAAAATGCCCAAGAGCAGTGCCAGTAATCCAGCGCGCAACAGCCAGTCTGCACCGCCATCCCGGCTGCGTGCCACCAGGCCCGTAGTACCCATACGCAGAAACCCAAAAGCCCACAGCAGCAGGGACATAACACTGGCTCCGATAGCGACACCGGAAAGATATTCCGGTGAAGACAGGTGACCCAGGACCGCTGTATCCACCGCGCCCAGCAGCGGAATGGAGATATTGCTCAAAATCATCGGCCAGGCCAGATTCCACACCCGGCCCAGGGGTTGTACTTCGGGTTGGATATGCTGCATACAGAGAAATCACTCAGGAGCCGGAGGAGACCACCCGTCAGGTGGTACGCGCTTTCGGTGCATCTCCCCCTTACAGACCGGGTAGGGAAAATGCGCTACAGGGCCTGGCTGGCGGTACCGGAACCCTTAATACCACTATGTGGCGAAGCCGAGCTGTATCCGGCAAGCTGCGTTATGGGACGAATCATACCTTTACGACCCCTTTTTGGCGCGCTGAATATCGATTGTTAAACTGTCTATCATGCCTTTTTATTCACTGACCTATCGGAGAACCATCGGTATCCCCTCCCTGCATGTTAAGGGATCATCGTGTGGCTACACGCGGATAATATTTCCTTCAGCCATAATTCGCTTTGCGACAGCTGCCCTTTGTATCACTCCAATACTGGGAAACTCTGCCTCATCGAATCCGGCAATGTCTCCGTCTCTCTTCATCCAACCCAAACTGTCTGGAGAATATTTCATTGCCCGCCCCGATTGACTTTTCGTCGGCAATATGTTCCTTTTGCACCTGCAATAGCTGCAACAAAAAAAGAGACATAGGTTGTTGGTTGTACCTTCCGGGGTGACGGCATCTGAAGTAAAAATCTTTTGATCAAAATAACAAGTTGCACTGAAAGCAGTATCGCGGGGGCTCATCCCCGCTCAGTGTATGTAGTCTTGTGTTACTACAGTATGTCCACAAATTTTGTGTGGAATTAACCCTGTGCCGTGCCCGGTACAAGGGCATTTCAGTTACTCCGTAAAGGCCAGCGGCCGGAAATAACAATTACGGGTTTCATGGAAACCCGCAAACACGGAGATCTGTAGGCGATGTTGAGAGGCTTTCACCGACTATTCGCCTTGCTGGCTGCTTCCCTGTCCGCCCGCTCTGTACTGGCGGAAGAGGAGACTGTTGAGCGCTGGGGGGTCAACATGCCCCGCGGGGTAACGGAAGTTGCCCAATCCACCTATGAGCTGCACATGTTGATTTTTTGGATTTGTGTGGCCATTGGTGTCCTGGTATTCGCCATCATGTTTTACAGCATGTGGCGCCACCGAAAGAGCAAGGGCTACCAGGCCGCACAGTTCCATGAGAGCACTGCGGTAGAACTGGTATGGACGATCATCCCCACCGTCATCCTGATTCTGATGGCGATCCCGGCAACCCAGACACTGTACGACATCTACGATACGGAAGAGGCGGATCTCCAAATCAGGATCACCGGGTACCAGTGGAAATGGCGCTATGACTACCTGGGCTCCGAGGTCTCCTTTTTCTCCAACCTTTCCACGCCCAAGGCACAGATCGACAATCAGCAGCCCAAAGGCGCCAACTACCTGCTCGAGGTCGACGAGCCACTGGTAGTGCCGATCAAGAAAAAAATCCGTTTTCTGGTGACCGCCAACGATGTGATTCACGCCTGGTGGGTACCGGATCTGGCTGTCAAACGGGATGCGATACCGGGCTTTATCACCGAGTCCTGGACTCGCATTGAAGAGCCGGGAATTTACCGCGGCCAATGCGCGGAGCTGTGTGGCAAGGACCACGGGTTCATGCCAATTGTCGTCAAGGCGGTTCCGCAAGAGGAGTATACAGCCTGGCTCGACAGCCGCGCAGCCACTGCAGCAAAAGCCCGTGAACTTACCGAAAAAACCTTTACGTTTGATGAGTTATTCACTCGGGGGGAAACGGTTTACAACCGCGCCTGTGCTGCGTGTCACCAGCCCAATGGTCAGGGCGTTCCCGGCGTCTTCCCGGCAATTGCCGGGTCCAAAATCTCCATTGGCCCCCTGGATGCGCACTTGGATATTGTGGTCAACGGCTCCAAGACAAACCCGGCCATGCAGGCTTTTGGGGACCAGTTGTCCGAAGTGGATCTCGCCGCGGTAATCACCTACGAGCGCAATGCCTTCGGTAACGATATGGGCGACACCATCCAGCCCATTGATGTCCTCAACTTCAAAAACAAGCAGTAAGCGCCCGGAGGAAATTCGGAATGGCACACGGTCCTCAATCTGGATTTAAGCGGTGGATTTATACCACCAACCACAAGGACATCGGCACCATGTACCTGTGGTTCAGTTTTGCGATGTTTTTCCTGGGCGGCTGTATGGCGCTGGTTATTCGCGCAGAGTTATTCGAGCCCGGTTTGCAGATTGTGCAACCGGAGTTCTTTAATCAAATGACAACCATGCACGGTTTGATCATGGTTTTCGGCGCTGTCATGCCCGCTTTTGTGGGGCTAGCCAACTGGATGATTCCAATGATGATCGGCGCTCCGGATATGGCGTTGCCGCGCATGAATAACTGGAGTTTCTGGATACTGCCCTTTGCCTTTGCCATGCTCGTTTCCACCCTCTTTATGGAGGGGGGGGCGCCCAATTTCGGTTGGACTTTTTATGCGCCCCTGTCTACGGAGTATGCCCCCCCCAGCGTGACTTTCTTTATTTTCACCATCCATATTCTCGGCGCTTCCTCAATTATGGGCGCGATCAATATTATCGCCACCATCCTGAATATGCGCGCCCCCGGCATGACCCTGATGAAGATGCCGCTGTTTGTGTGGACATGGCTGATCACCGCTTATCTGTTGATTGCCGTCATGCCTGTACTGGCCGGTGTGGTGACCATGATGCTGATGGATATCCACTTCGGCACCAGTTTCTTTAATGCAGCCGGTGGCGGCGATCCGGTGCTTTTCCAGCACGTGTTCTGGTTCTTTGGGCACCCCGAGGTTTACATTATGATTTTGCCGGCTTTCGGCATTATCTCGGCCATTATTCCCACGTTTGCCCACAAGCCCCTGTTTGGCTACAGCTCCATGGTGTACGCAACCTCCGCCATCGCTTTTTTGAGCTTTATTGTATGGGCGCACCATATGTTCACTGTAGGGATGCCCATTGCCGGTGAACTCTTTTTCATGTACGCAACCATGCTGATCGCCGTCCCCACCGGTGTAAAGATCTTTAACTGGGTCTCCACCATGTTCCGCGGCTCCATGACCTTTGAGACCCCGATGCTCTTTGCCGTGGCCTTTATCATCCTGTTTGCCATTGGCGGCTTCTCCGGTCTGATGCTGGCGATAGCCCCGGCGGATTTTCAATACCATGATACTTACTTTGTGGTAGCGCACTTCCACTACGTACTTGTTCCGGGAGCGATTTTCTCCATTACCGCAGGGGTCTATTACTGGCTACCGAAATGGACCGGGCATATGTACAACGAAACCATGGGCAAAGTGCATTTCTGGCTGGCATTTATCGGCCTCAACCTGACCTTTTTCCCCATGCATTTTGTCGGTCTCGCCGGGATGCCCCGGCGCATACCCGACTATGCCCTTCAGTTTGCCGATTTTAACCAGATTGCCAGTGTGGGCGCTTTTCTGTTCGGCGCTGCACAGGTAGTATTCTTGTTTAATGTGGTGCGCACGGTCATGGGTGGGAAAAAAGCTTCAGAAACAGTTTGGGACAATGCCCAGGGGCTCGAATGGACGGTGCCCTCTCCCGCGCCGTACCATACTTTCAGCACGCCTCCGTCTGTACGATAACCACCCGGTAACCAATGAAGCTTAGCGAAAACACAAAAATATCAGCGAAACTGCTGGCGCTTGCCGCCAGTATGCTGGTATTTGCTATTTTTATTATGCCGCCTCTCTACGATGCCTTCTGTGAGATCACCGGCCTGAATGGGAAGACCAGCGGGCGCTATGAGGCCGTTTCTGCAGCCGTTGATACCAGCAGACTCATTACGGTGCAGTTTTTGGCGAGCAATAATAAAAATATGCCCTGGAAATTTACCCCGAGCGTACTGTCGGTAAAGGTTCATCCCGGAGAGATCATGGATACCGCATTCCTGGCCTTTAACCCAACAGACAGGGATATGATCGGCCAGGCAATCCCAAGTCTGGTGCCGTTTAAAGCTGCGGAATATTTCCACAAAACAGAGTGTTTTTGCTTCAATCAACAGGCACTCAAGGCGGGTGCGCGGGAGGAATTGCCCCTGCGCTTTGTTGTCGATCCGGATCTCCCCCCCAGTGTCAATACCATCACGCTCTCCTATACGCTGTTTGACGTTACAGAGAGGGTCTCAAATAACCCCAGTAGAACCAGCTCCGCGCGCGAGGGATAAAAACTATGGCTAGTGAAAGCACTTACTATGTGCCAGAGCAGTCCAAACTGCCAATATTTGCCACTATCGGCTTGTTTTTGGTTGCCTTTGGCGCTGCGAATTGGATCAACGGTGGAAGCTCCTATATTTTATTTACCGGCGCCCTGGCGATGGCTGGGGTTTTGTGGTTTTGGTTTGCTTCGGTCATCAGGGAAAACATGGCCGGTTTGAACAGCGAGCAATTGAAGCGGTCTTACGTGTGGGGCATGGGCTGGTTTATTTTCTCTGAAGTGATGTTCTTTGCCGCCTTTTTCGGGGCCCTGTACTACATAAGAAACTTCTCTCTGCCCTGGCTTGGGGGGGAGGGGGCGCTGGGCTCCTCCAATATGCTGTGGGAAAACTTTGAGAGCACCTGGCCTTTGTATGTGACCCCGGACGCCGCTGCCCATGGGGATAGCGCAAAATTTCTGGGGCCAAAGGAGGTCATCGATCCCTGGCATTTGCCGTTGTGGAACACCCTGATTCTGCTTTCCTCCAGCTTTACTGTGCATATTGCCCATGTATTCCTGAAAAAAGGCCAGCGCAGCAAATTCAATATCTGGCTGGGGCTTACCGTGATACTGGGAGTGAGCTTTCTCTATTTACAGGCAAAGGAATACTATGAAGCCTATCAGCACCTGGGGCTGACACTGGAATCAGGCGTCTATGGGACCACGTTCTTTATGCTCACGGGCTTTCACGGTGCACATGTCACACTGGGCACCCTCCTGCTGCTGATTATGCTGTTGCGTTCGGTTATTGCCCATCACTTTAAACCGGATGATCATTTTGGTTTTGAGGCGGCCAGTTGGTACTGGCACTTTGTGGATGTTGTCTGGGTCGGCCTGTTTATTTTTGTCTATGTGCTCGGTGCCTGACAGTGGATTTCAGCAAAATAGGCTTCCGGGGTAAATTGCACTACCTGCGTAGCAGACGCGGCTGATTAGTATTTTTGTGCCCAGGGAGCTGTATTTGACAAAATGCCAGTTGCAAATCCATACCAGATCGCCAGTAACAAGAGGGCGGCCAGAGTGATTCTGATACCCAGGGCATAGAGGGTACGCTTTGACTGGGGGGCTCCCATGTCTTTCAAAAGAAAAAACAAGGCGCTGGACAGGCTGGCCAGCACCGCTAAAAACAGGGCCACAATTAGGATTTTCAGCCACATGTTACTTTTTTCCACCACCGGTTGTAGTTGTGCATGACAGTGGATATGCCATCAATGCCAGCGAAAAATATCAGTGTACCACTGATTCGAAACTGGCCTATAACCCTACTCTCCGCCGGGCTGTTTCCTGTCCTGATGGCACTGGGTTTTTGGCAGCTGCAAAGAGCCGGGGAGAAGGTGGCGTTAAGTGCTGAACTCAACGCCAGACTCTCCGCACAACCGGTAACACCGGCCACAATGTGTGGGTTTGAACGCTATACCCCGGTCAGGTTAACGGGCTTTTTTGCTGAAGACCATTATCTTCTCGACAATCGCACCCGCGCCGGTCGCAGTGGTTATGAGGTCCTGCAGGTTTTTATTACCCCCCAGGCACACTGGTTGATCAATCGCGGCTGGGTTCCCGCACCAAACCGACGGGAACGTCTTCCTCAAGTCGCAACGCCACAAGGCATGAGAACCATCAATGGCTTTCTATACCCTGTAATCGAATCAACACCAACAAAGCATTTGCCAGAAGGATTTCCAGAGCGCAGAATTCAAAGCCTGGATACACAATTTACCCGCGCGTTGAAGACCGCTGATGAGAAGTGGTCCGTGCGGCTCAGTGCCGATTCAGATGCCGCTCTGATAACAGACTGGCACTGGATAAACAGCGGTCCCGAGCGTCACAGAGCCTACGCCCTCCAATGGTTTACCATGGCAGCGGTACTTGCTGTTCTGTGGCTATTTGCCGCTACGCGTTTTACTGCAGCTTTCAACGATAAGAATCAAGAATAAATGGCAGTACATCGAGAGATTTTCACCATGGAAAATAATGACCGGGTACCTCTTTCCGGGCACAGCTCCCAGGGTAGAAACTTCGCAAGACGGATGAAACTGCAGGGTATCTCCATTGTCGCTTCCGTCGCACTGCCCATCGTTGCCGCCTATATCGTTTTTTATACGGGCACGGGCCTGCCGGAAGGCACCCTAAATCAGGGCGAACTGCTGCAACCACCTGTCAACCTCTCCCGGATGCCGTTTATTCAGGGCGAAGAGGAAGTTTCACTGATCGAAAAAGACGCCCCTAAATGGCGCTATTTAATACTGAGTAATATGACGTGCGACAAGGAATGCGAGCAACTGTTGTACACCAGCCGACAAGTGCATATCCGCCTGGGCGAGAAAGCCAACCGTGTAGAGCGACTGCTGGTCACCGGTGAACCCCTGACTGCCGATGAAACAGAGAAACTCCGCCAGGAGCATCCCCGCTTGAAGGTACTGCAGTTGAATCGGGAGAGCCTGCGGACCTTACAGGAGCAGACCGCCCACCAAAATATTGCCAATACCCGGGCGGTACTCATTGATCAGCAGGGTTTCGCCATGATGGCATATGACAATCACCATAGTGGAAACCAATGGTTGAAAGACATTAAACGCTTGTTGAAGTACTCCTATGAGCAGTAGCGCAGTAGAAATACAACCAATTGCCGAACAGAAGCCGCAAACAGGATGGCAACTGAGACTGGCTCTGGCCGCTTGTGCCCTCGCCGTTGTGGTGGTTGTTCTGGGCGCCTTTACCCGGCTGGTCGGCGCGGGATTGGGGTGCCCTGACTGGCCCGGCTGCTATGGCCATATTACCTGGCCGGATGAGCGCCATGAGATTCAGAAAGCCAACAGTGCTTTTCCCGATGCGCCAGTGGATGTCAGCAAAACCTGGCCGGAGATGGTGCATCGCTATTTTGCCGGCGCCCTGTTATTGCTGGTAGCTGTCCTGACCTATCTGGCCTGGCGCCGCCGCGGCCAGCGGACGTTTAAGCAAACACTATTTCTGATGGCCCTGATCCTGCTGCAGGCAGCTTTTGGAATGTGGACAGTCACGTTAAAGCTGTGGCCACAAGTGGTGACTGCCCACCTGCTCGGGGGTATGGCCACACTGTCGATGCTGTGGCTGATTGTCGAGCGTATGCGCGAGCGGCGCCGGTATGTTCCCCTGCATGCGTTCCTCGCCCTGCAGAAATTACGGCCCCTGGCACTGTTGGCCGCCGTCGCGGTTGTCTTCCAGATCGCCCTGGGAGGCTGGACCAGTGCTAACTACGCGGCACTGGCCTGTGTGGATTTTCCCACCTGCCAGGGACAGTGGTGGCCTCAGGCGGATTTCCGCGAGGGCTTCAATATCGCCCAGCAGATTGGACCAAATTACCTGGGTGGCGCCCTGGAAAGCGATGCGCGCACAGCAATCCATTTCACTCACCGCCTGGGCGCTTTGCTGGTCACACTGCTGGTGCTGTGCCTGGCGGTACTGACCTGGCGTGCGGCAGCGCGGGCATGGGCCCTGGTCCTGGTCGGGGCGGTGCTCTTACAGGTGGGCCTGGGTATTGCCAATGTGGTGATGTTCCTGCCCCTGCCAGTTGCCGTGGCACACAATGCCGGAGCAGCGTTGTTGCTGCTGGTTATCTTAACCTTCTGCTACCACATACAGGTTACCCGACCGGTGAATTCAATTCAGGTAAATAGTGCCTTGACACAAACACAATAACAGGCGGAATTATGGCCATTCACTCTGCGACAATACAGCGCTCCGGCTGGCGGGATTACTTTGAGCTCACCAAGCCCCGGGTGGTGATGTTAATGATTCTCACCGCACTGATCGGCATGTTACTGGCTGTTCCGGGCCCGGTTCCCCTGCAGGTACTGCTACTGGGAAACCTGGGTATTGCGCTCTGTGCCGGCAGTGCTGCCGCAGTGAATCACCTGGTTGACCGGCATATTGACAGTAAAATGGCGCGCACCAGCAACCGGCCAATAGCAAAAGGCAGAGTGGAACCACGCAGGGCGCTCCTTTTTGCCCTGTTGCTGGGGCTGCTCGGACAGTCAATACTGCTCTTTTTTATCAACGCACTCACTGCCTGGCTGACCCTGGTATCCCTTCTGGGGTATGCGGTGATTTACACAATGTTTCTCAAGCGCGCCACACCGCAAAATATTGTGATTGGGGGCCTGGCCGGTGCAGCACCACCACTACTCGGCTGGACAGCTGTGACAGGGGAAATCCACGGGCATGCCCTGTTGCTCGTTCTGATTATCTTTGCCTGGACCCCGCCACATTTCTGGGCGCTGGCTGTGCATCGTAAGGAGGATTACGCCCGTGCCGATGTACCCATGCTGCCGGTCACCCACGGCGTCGCTTACACCAACCTGCATATCCTGCTGTATACCTTTATTCTGTTCGCTGTGAGTTTACTGCCGTTTGCCACGGCCATGCTTGGCTGGCTCTACCTGCTCGGGGCGGTTGTTCTGGGCCTGGGCTTTTTCTACTGGAGCATTGCCATGCTGCGGGGCCGTGATCCCAACGCCGGTATGGAAACCTTCAAATATTCCATTATTTATTTAATGGCGCTCTTTTGCATTATGTTACTGGATCACTACCTGATAGCGGTATAAGCCAATGAACAACAGCATCGGGGAAGCTACTGCTCGGCAAGAACGCGGTATCTGGATCACGGTTGCTATTCTGGTGCTGTTTATAGTAGCGGTTCTGGCGGGCTTTTTGCACAAACTGAATCAACCGCGGGTGATCAGCGATTCAGAGCTGCGTTTAAATGGTACGGTAAAGTTACAGCGGGCACGCATTATTGATAACTTCCGCCTGATTTCAGACACCGGTGAAACATGGCATACCGAAAGCCTCACCGGGCGTTGGACACTGGTGTTCTTTGGTTTTACCCATTGTCCCGATATCTGCCCCACGACCCTGTCTACCCTGAACCGATTTTACCAAATGCTCGACGAAACTGCCCGTGCGGACACGGATATTCTGCTTGTCACTGTTGATCCCAGCCGGGACAAGCCAGAGGTGTTGCACCAATATGTCAACTACTTTAACAAGGACTTTCGTGGTGTTACTGGGGATTTTATCGAGATCAAGCGTTTTGCCAGTCAACTCAATGTCCCCTTTAATAAAGTAGTACTGGAAGACAACAACTACACCGTGGATCATGGCTCCCAGGTGGTGCTTATCAACCCCCTGGGGCACTACCATGCCTTCTTTAAGGCCCCGCTTGATCCATCCAAAATGAAGCTGACCTATGGCTCCATCCGGGCAACGTTTAATGGATAACAGTTGTCCGGCCTGATGGGCCACCTGTAATTGGGAGACAGACATCCATGCTTTTTCCGGGCAGGTATTGGCCTCTATGGAAAGATCACAGTTCAGCTGGCAGAGGCGCTTTCGCTGATCAATCCCCAGTTATTTGAACGAGCATATCTCTCACCGCCTTTCTTGGTGACAATAGTGTACCGGAAAATTGTTCCCTGGGGAGTGATGTAACGTCTGGGAGAGGCTGAGCAGAAAACTATGGCCAGCCTACAACGCCAGGGTGCTCCGGTTATTCGTTATTGGGGAATGCCCCACCGCCTCACTCTTTGCTGAGCCTTCGCACCTGCAATTCCATGGTAGCTTTTCTCACTGCCATGCTTCACATGTCATTTTTCTGTCTACCTATAGTCAATAGCCAGCTGCGTGGCTTCCCGCTTGAATATTGAATTAAAGTTGCTTTTTATGGTGGTATTTTTTTCATCTGACCTTCCTTTTGGATGGTAGCATCTAAAGCACGGACGCAGATTTTTGCATTCGGCACCTTTACTTGTTTAGATTGAAAGCATCTAATACTTCCAAGTTGCCAAATCCTGGGTAATGGGTAAGTATTTTTTCTTTGACTGCGTTTAATTCTTGTCCACTAATTCGTAAAGTCTCATCATGATTTGTACTTGCTGAAGCAGCTGCCCCAATCACTATGAAAGAAGTAATTTCGTTAGTTGATTGTCCATCGTAATCGCCGATGTAGTATATGTATCCAGGTTTAACTTCAAACTCTGATTCGATTTCTTTGGTATTTATTTCTTTCTTACTGATATAGCCACCTGATGCAGCCAGCCTTGTTAGCGAGTTGATTTTATATATACCTGGTTTTACACCCACCAAATCAATTGGACGGTAATTTTTAGGTAGATGGAGTTCTATAAGGGTAAGTTTCGAGTTGGATTTTTCCTTTAATTCCAAAGCTAGCCTTGCATAGCTTTCACGAGCACTATGTATAAAACTACCCGCAATATATCCATTCTCATCAAGGGGTATAGAATCGTTATTTTCACGAAGTTGAGGGGTTGTGCAGCCAGTACAAAAAAGCATAACTAAGATGATAATATATTTTTGCACTCTTCCATTCCTAATCTTAACGTTGCCCACATGAAGCGCGCTCTTTGCGCACCCCCGGCCTGGTTATAGCTGCGGCGATGGCTTTACCCAAGTACCGGACCTGCCTGAGCGAACCGCAAAAGCCACATTCCATAAGGTATGGCAGCAAGAATAACACACTTGTAACCAGCGCCTTTTTTCTAAATGCCGGGCCGCCCGCTAGTGATAGCCTGCTAACGAGCAGAAGAAAACTGGAAGCAAGTCAGCGGACGGGCAGCGACCGCCAACGCGCTTACCTCCCCATAGTGACCGTACGAGAAGGTAAGCGTTTGCGGTGCTGTTTGGGGCCGCACAGGCTTTCGAGGCGTTCACACTGCCGCTCAGCGCTCCGTCTCCTTATCGGGCCGCCACTTGAATGGCCTGATAACGGCTGGGGACCGATCGGTTGGGCCCTCCTCCAGTGCACAGGCTTCGTCCAGCGCGCAGGCCTCATCAAACCATTGCAGGAGGCGTACCGCGCGCATTACCCGGTTGCCCCTGCCGGGCGCAATATGCAGGTCTACGGCGTTCTCTTTGATGGCGACCAGCGTGAAGGTAAAATAATCCCCCAGCTCCACTGGCTGAAATAATCGACAGGGTAATATAGGCATCTTAAATAGGCTCCTTATGTCGCCTGTGACAGAAACGCCGGGCAAAAGCCCATAGCGCCGTTTCTCTCGCCGCAGGCGTGATCCTTGTGGGAAAAAAGTAAAGGGAAATATACACGGTGCACAGCCGGGGCGGTGCGCGACTGAAATAAAAGACCACACCAATCATCACGCAACACCACAGCACACTCCGCCGCCGGGGGCAGGAGTGACCCGGAAAACACGCCTTCAGGGAGACCTTTATTGAAGACGAACGAGTGTATGGCGTATCATTCAAGACAGCCTCGCTAGATAGTTTGCTTATCTATTGGGGTTAGCCATCTCTCGGTGTCGCTAGCACTGGGAGGTGGCGTTTTTCTCTCATTTACGCGGTCATGATGCGGTCCTTCTTTGTTTTTTGAAGTTTGTTGTGGTGATGGATTACCTGCGAGCGCCCCGTTACAGGGCGCCTCGTGGCTAGAATGATATACGTCGCGCTATTTTTATTGATATTTTCGCTTGCGCCGGTTTACCAATTGAGTGCTAGGGCAGCAGGCCTACCCTAATTCGTTTTTGCAAGGAATACAATCAAACTGTTGCTTTAGGTGACACCAAGTTTTTTTCTCCCCCGCCCTGGCAAGGTGGTTTGCAGTGCACCGGGCATCAGCTATCCGCTCCGTGGGAATCCTGGCCTTGTTTGTTCAGGGATATCTGGGTGAAATTTCACACTCCGAACGACATGTGTGGGTTAACCGTTGTATGCGGACCCGCACGTGCGCTGCTGTGGGAAGGCGGGTTCTTAACAGATGGTTGCCTTGAGACAAACTGAATCACCCTGAGCCTCTCGGAGGCAAACTTTCTTGAGGAAATCAGCCAATGAGCAGACGATGCGGATATGTGCGCGGTAAAAGCCAGTACCCACCCTCAAAAATGCCTCCAGCTGAACACTAAAAGAGTGGCTACCAATAGCAGAAACAGAAACCTGGATGTTTAGTCCTGGCCCCAAGTCACGGGGGGCAGGAATGCCAGATTGAATGCTCTCACTGGTGTGATAAGCCCCAGCCGGCTTAATTTAGAAATGGCCGGCCCTTCAAGGAAGGGTGCCGTTGCATCGCAGGTTGCCTCCAGAGCAAAGTTGGAGAAACTTGGAAGCTATACAATACCCGCAGGATCGCAATCGCTGAACAGAACAACCAAATCCATCTGGCTTTAGGCGGTAATTGTTCGGTGCTTAACCATTAGATATCGACAAAAGGGTCACTTCCGGCGGAACAAGGAATCGCACGGGTAAAATACTCGTTCCTACTCCTGGGCTTACATACATATTTTTACCCTCTTCGATGACGTGACCAATCGCATATCGTTGTCCATAACGAGAGGGAACTACCGGGCGTCCAATAAATGGCAGATAAACCTGTCCTCCGTGGGTGTGCCCGGCAATGGTCAGCGTGATCTGTTTTGGTAATTCTGGAAAGATATCGGGATTGTGCGTGAAAGCCAGAATGGTCTCAGCGGTATCAATGCCATCCATCGCTTTCGTGATATCGTGCGCTCCCTCCCAATAATCACTGATACCCACCAAGCGTAATTCACACGCACCATTACTTAGCTTTGCTGACCGGTCTTCAAGCACAGTAATCCCTCGATCAGCGAATGCCTTCTCCACCCGCTTCGCATCAAGCCACCAGTCGTGATTTCCCAGCACTGCGAAAACGCCCATGGGGGCTTTCAATTCCCCCAATACCCTGGCGGCCTCTTCGGGAGCAACAAAAGAGCCACCTGCAACCCCCTGTATAACAAAATCCCCTGGTAACAAAATCAAATCCGGCAGACGCGCATTTACCTTATCAACTATCCACCGAAGGCTATCAATCCCCTTATACGGAGAACCCACATGCAAATCAGCAAGGATGGCCACCTTCTTGTTGTTACAAGCGCTTGGCCAGGAATCGATCGATATCGCCTGCTCTCTAATCCTGAAACTATTTGGCTCGGCAAAGAAAGCCCAGATAGCGAGGGTCAGGCCGATAACAAAGAATATTGTGGAGGTGATACGCAGCTTGCCCAAGAAAAATACTCGCTCAACTACCCAGATCTGGAACACTTCTGGCTACAGTAAGGTATCCCACGCTTGAGGCAATTTTGATAGAAGAGGTCTCTGTTGTGAACCTCAATAGCAGAGATTACCGTATATGCAGTCCTTCAAACTTTGGAATCTGCCCCACCATGGCATTTGCAGTCGCTAAGCCTCCTAATGATCTCACAGGTACCAGTTGCTTCCGGGCCGATACATTGACCTCGCAGTTCCTGCAGACTTTGTCGAAGTTGTACCAGCAGATCCATCTGCTCCTCAACCCGGCGGATATGTTCATCAACCAGCTTATTGATTTCCGCGCAGTTCTCGGTTGGTCGCGTCTTGAGTTCGAGCAGGTTTCGAATATCTTCCAGCGGTATATTCAATGAACGGCAGTGGCGAATAAAGCGTAATTGCTCCAGATGAGCCTCGGAATAAAGCCGGAAATTCCCCTCGGTTCGCGCGGGTTCAGGCAGCAAACCCACCTGTTCGTAATAACGCACAGTTTCCACTTTACAGCCGACCCGCCGGGCGGCTTCGCCAATCCTGTAGGACATGCAGGTATCCCCTTGACTCTATAGTTACTAGAGGGATTGTAATACTGGCTCACCCTATGAGCTATCCAAGAGTGGACCATGGAAAAGCGCGATACAGGTTGTGGTTGTGAAAAGCCCAAAGAACCACTTCAACAGCCGAGTAATAATACCGTCAATCCAGACGGAGAGACCTCCCTGTTCTCCATTGGCAAGATGGACTGCCCAACTGAAGAAAGCCTGATACGCGCCAAGCTATCCAACATTCATGGGATCTACAGGCTCGACTTCAACCTGGTACAGCGAATCCTGACTGTCGGCCACAAACCCGGCATGGAGCAGTCGATCCTGGATGTACTTGCGCCACTCGACCTGGATACCAGGCTGGCCACCCGGGTGGATACCGAGGGCGCTCCTCCAGCAGCCAAAGCCAATTGGTGGTTACTTGGCGCTGCAACCATAGCCGCTCTGGCATCAGAACTGGTGTATTGGCTGCAAGGTGGCAATACCTGGCTGGTATTTGTTCTGGCTTTGGCTGCCATCTCAGGCGGTGGCCTCTTCACCTACAAAAAGGGATGGATAGCGCTTAAGAACCTCAATCTGAACATGAATGCCCTGATGTCGATTGCGGTTACTGGCGCCATATTGATTGGCCACTGGCCGGAAGCCGCCATGGTAATGGTGCTATTTACCCTAGCGGAGCTGATTGAAGCCAAGTCATTGGACCGTGCCAGAAATGCCATCCGGGAACTACTGAATTTAACCCCTGAAACAGCCACTATGCGCCAGGAAGATGGGCATTGGCATGAAACCGACGCGAAGCAAGTCCCTTTGGGAGCCATTGTCAGAGTCAGGCCTGGCGAACGTATCGCCCTTGATGGGGAGGTGATAAAAGGCAACTCTGCCGTTAATCAGGCCCCTATTACTGGAGAGAGCCTGCCCGTAGACAAGACAGCTGGCGATGAACTTTTTGCCGGCACTATCAATGAGTCTGGCGCGCTTGAATACAAAGTAACCGCAGCTGCCAATGATGCCGTACTGGCCCGAATAATTCATGCGGTAGAGGAGGCCCAGGGAAGTCGCGCACCGACACAGCGGCTTGTAGACCAGTTTGCCCACTGGTATACACCCCTGGTATTTGCCGTAGCATTGGCTACTGCACTACTTCCCCCGCTCTTTTTTGGCGGCGCTTGGATGGAGTGGATATACAGGGCACTGGTATTACTGGTTATCGCCTGCCCCTGCGCCCTGGTAATCGCAACCCCCGTTACGATTGTCAGCGGCCTTGCAGCCGCAACCCGTCACGGCACCCTGATCAAGGGCGGCGCTTATCTCGAGCAAGGACGTCGCCTGCGCTGGATTGCACTGGACAAGACCGGCACCATTACCCACGGCAAACCCGAAGTGACCGACTTCGAGCCCTGCTCCGGAACACTGGTCGATAAAGTCAAGGTAATGACTGCCAGCCTGGCCTCCCGTTCCGATCACCCGGTTTCTAAAGCCATTGCAGAATATCTCAACGTGAAAAAATCGAATCTGGAGGAAGTCGAGACTTTCGAAGCCCTGGCCGGCCGTGGGCTCCGCGGTGAAATCGCCGGTAAAGGATACTATCTGGGCAATCATCGTTTGGTAGAGGAACTGAAGGTCTGCAGTCCAGAGCTGGAGCTTCTATTGGGTAATCTGGAATCCCAGGGAAAAACGGTCGTAATGCTGGTGGGAGAATCCGGCGTGATAGCCTTATTCGCGGTAGCCGACACCGTCAAAGAATCCAGCCGCCAAGCTATCGAGGAACTCCACGGGCTGGGTGTAAAAACCTTGATGCTAACCGGTGACAACCAACATACCGCCGATGTTATCGCCCGCGAGGTGGGTATTGATCGTGCCGAAGGCAACCTCCTGCCTGAAGATAAGCTACAACAAGTGGAGTCCCTTGCCGGTCATGGAAGAGTTGGCATGGTCGGGGATGGCATTAATGATGCTCCGGCACTAGCGCGCGCCGATATCGGCTTTGCCATGGGAGCTGCAGGTACAGACACCGCCATAGAAACTGCCGATGTTGCCCTGATGGATGACAACCTCGGCAAAATTGCCGGGTTTATCCGCCTATCACGCACCACAGCCCATATACTTTGGCAAAATATCATTCTTGCCCTCGGCATCAAAGCGATATTCCTTGTACTCGCCTTTGCCGGAGAGGCCTCTATGTGGATGGCGGTGTTTGCGGATATGGGTACCAGTCTGCTGGTGGTATTCAACGGATTACGATTGATGCGCAAGTGACCTGCTGCGGGACTTCGTATACAACTTCAGCTCTGTAAATTGCTTTAAACTGCATTCATCCTGTAGGCTCAAGGATGGATGCAGTTTACCCTTCGGCCATTAAGTCACTACTCAGGCTTGTGCCCTCCTGTGGCTACTCCTGTGAAACGACAACAGCCCTAGCACGGAAGCGTCAAAAATGCCGAACCAACCATATTAGCTATGCTGTTTATGACCTCAGTGGTCACTCGTGCTTTATTAAGCCCGATATCAACCAGAATGCCAAATATGACCGCAATATACGCCAAGTAACCAAAGCCCATATAGTCATTGTATAGAATCGTATAGAACCAATCTTGACCGTATATATAGATGGCCGACGAAAAGATTGTAGCCAAAACCAAGAGCATCCCTGGCAAGCGAGCGACGTACACCGCCAGATTTTCGCCAGTTGAGGCGAGCTTTCTTGAATTGCTTTCTGCGGGTGACGTACTCAGAGGCTACACACTGGAGCGTCTGGCTATGCAAGCCAAGCTCTTTACCGGCGCCCTTGGTGTAGGGGTGGAGGTCATAGGCAGACAAAAACTTCCCCCGCTCTTTGATCGAGCGAGAGCTGATTTCGTTGATGTAGTTCCAGACAAAATTCACAGAGCGGGCCATCTGATTGAGCTGCTTTGCATGTTTGTC